>CALQLF020000092.1 GCA_943331345.2 Candidatus Planktophila lacus
CGAAACCAAGGCGGACAGAAGTTGCTGTCGTTCCTGCTGTTCGAGCCCGGGTACACGAACGCACTCATCGACCTGGGCTACGCCGATGGCTTGGCCGCGATGGCTAGAGGCGACTTGCCGGGGCGCGCTGTCGAGGCGCCTACGCCCGGCTTGGGTTAGAAGCCGGTGGCGGAGGGCGCTGCGCCAGTCGAACTTGGAGGCGCATCGCCAGCGCTCTCGTCGTGGGGCTGCTCTGCGGACTCGTCGGAGGACACGTCTGGCGCATCGCTAGTGATCTCTTCAGCGGCGTCGACCGCCGCATCGTCCGACTCTTCGTCGAAATCGATCTCGCCTTCCTCGAACACCGCCGTGCTGGTCGGATCCAGTCCGGCAATGGTGTTGGCGTGGCGCAAGTCCACGTACACGAGGTCATGCCGGCCGAGCGAGATGGTGTCACCGTCCGTGAGTTCGTGCCGGCGTACGCGGATGCCTTGAATGTGTACGCCGTTGGTGCTGTTCAGGTCTTCCACCATGGTGCCGTGGGCACTGGTGATGATCTGGCAGTGATTGCGGCTGACGAACTTGGAGTCGACGGAGATGTCGCTCTCTGCGGCGCGACCGACCACCAAGCGACCGGGCACGAGCGGGTATTCCGCAACGGTACGACCATCGAGGTTCAGCACCAGTTTGGCCAGTGCCGGGCGCTCCGGATCTTTCAGCGGCGTGTCGGTCAACTGGCCCGGCAGATGTAGCGCCATCGCGCGCAGGCGCCCGGTCTGGTTGGGGTCGATGTCCTCTTCCTGCGGCGCGGCATGCTGCCGCGTGGCGCCTGCGCGTGCTGCCTGCTGGCGCAGGTCGCGGAGGCGCTGCAGACGCGTAGCGTAGTCCACCCAGCGCAGTTCCTCGATGGCGGACTTAAGTTCGTCCAGCCCGACCGTATCGCTGTCCACGGCGAAAGCGCTCATCAGCGCGGTGTCGCAAAGAGTATTCACCAGACGCGGTACACCGCCTGAATACTGGAAGATGACCGGGAAGGTCTCATCTTGGAAAATCTGGCGGCCACCGGAGCCGGCCACCTGGAGGCGATGTTCGATGTAGGAGCGGGTGTCTTGCGCCGACAGCGGCGTGAGATGGAAGCGCAGGCGCACGCGCTGCACCAACTGGATGAGTTCTGGCGAATCCAGCTTGTCGTTCAGCTCGGGCTGGCCCGCAAGGATGATGCGCAGCACCTTATCGCGCGTGGTCTCGATGCCCGACAGCATGCGTACTTCTTCCAGTACGCGGTTCGACAGGTTCTGTGCCTCGTCGACAATCAGCATCACCTTTTTGCCGGCGGTGTACTGCTCGATGAGGTATTGGTTCAGCGTGGCGATGAGTTCGGCCTTCTTCATGCGGAACGGCTGGAAGCCGAACTGCACGAGCACCGACTGCAGGAACTCCGTCACGCTCACCTGCGTTTGGTTCACTTGCGCAACGATGACGTCCTTGTCGAGTTCCCGCAGGAACGTCTCGATAAGAGTGGTCTTGCCGGCACCGATTTCGCCCGTGATGATGACGAAGCCGTCGGTGAACCAGATGGTTGATTCCATGTACGCCTTGGCACGCGCATGGTTTTTCGACAAGAACAGAAACTGGGGGTCCGGGCTGAGCCGGAACGGCAGGTCTTTCAGTTTGAAGAGTTCAAGGTACATGGGCTTTCCTTAAGGATGCCGCGGCTTGGCGCGTGCGGTGGCCGCAGGGACGCCTTGCAGAGCGCGTGCCGCTTTCAGCAGGCGTTCGCGTTGTGCGGTGGTGGCTGCCACTACCGTGGCATGCCCGAGCTTGCGGCCGGGGCGAGGGGTCTTGCCATAGTCGTGGAAACCGAGGCCGGGGATGGCAAGGGCATCCTTGGCACGGGGCATCTTGCCGATGAAGTTCACCATGGCGCTATGGCCAAGCGTGGCAGTGCTGCCAAGCGGCAGGCCTGCGATGGCGCGCACGTGGTTGGCGAATTGGCTGGTGGCCGCGCCTTCGATGCTCCAGTGCCCCGAGTTGTGCACGCGGGGTGCCATCTCGTTGGCCAGCAGACGCCCGCCTTGCACGAAATACTCCACCGTGAACGTGCCCACATAACCGAAGTGCTTGAGCAGCGCGCTGGTATGGCGGCGTGCCTGACGTGACAGCGAGGCATCTACATGCGGCGCACGGGACACCGCCAGAATGCCGCCCACATGCTCGTTGCAGGCCAGTGGATACCAAGCGAGGTTGCCGGCACGGTCGCGCGTGACCACTTGCGACACCTCGTGCGTGAACTTCACGAAGGCTTCGTAGATAAGCGCTACGCCACCCAGCGCCGCCCAAGCGGCATCGAGGTCGGCGGCGGTACGCAGCACGAACTGGCCTTTGCCGTCGTAACCGTCGCGACGCGTCTTCAGGATGCCGGGCAAGCCAAGCCGTGCCACGGCGACGTCGAGATCGCTGCGAAGGTCTACCGGATGAAAGCCAGGCGTGGGAATGCCAAGGTCGCAGAAGAGGGTTTTTTCATAGAGGCGGTCTTGCGATACCTGCAGGACTTTGGGGCCGGGCAACACGCGAGTGTGGCGCGCCACGGCTTTCGCGGCGGCTACCGGCACGTTCTCCCAGTCATAAGTGACCACATCGACTTGACGGGCGAACTGTTCCAGCGCTGCAGTGTCATCGAACGCGCCCGTGACCATGGGGCCGACCTGCGCACCAGGCGTGTCCGCCGTGCGGTCATAGAACAAGCAGGAAAGGCCGAGCGGATAAGCCGCCAGCGCCATCATTTGGCCAAGCTGGCCAGCACCGAGGATGCCAATTTTCAAAGGGGCGCTCATGTCGGGGGCGGAACCGGCGCGAAAGGGTTCAAGGCAGGCGCGGGTCGGGGCGGTCTAGTACCTTGGCGGTCTGCGCTGCGCGCAAGGCGTCGAGGCGCTCGCCATACTCCGGGTACTTGTTCGCGAGGATAGAAGCTGCCAGCAGCGCTGCGTTGGTAGCACCGGCCTGGCCGATGGCCAAGGTGCCGACGGGTATGCCGGCGGGCATCTGCACGATGGAGAGCAGCGAGTCCATGCCGTTCAGGGCCTTGGACTGGACCGGCACGCCCAACACGGGCAGCGAAGTTTTGGCAGCGACCATACCGGGCAGATGAGCGGCACCACCGGCACCGGCGATGATGACTTCGAGGCCGCGGCTACGCGCGCTCGAGGCGTACTCGAATAGCAGGTCGGGCGTGCGGTGCGCCGAAACGACGCGTACTTCGTGGGGAACGCCCAAGGCTTCCAGAGAAGCGGCAGCATGCTGCAGCGTTTCCCAATCGGAAGTGGAACCCATGATGAGGCCGACCAGTGGTTTCATCGGGGAAATATACCACGCAGGGTGTGGCCTCCCTGTGATGCGTGCCGCAGTCATGGTCGTGAAACCCGGGCTGCGCCCGCCCCCAAGGGGCAGGGCTGCCGACCCGTTCACAGGTTCGGCGGCAGCTCTCGCAGGTAGCGGAACAAGGCGCGCGCGGCGGCCGGCGAGCGGCCTGCGGTGGTTTCGCGTGCGGCTTCCGCCACCAGACGACGCACGTGGTCGAGGTCCGCCTGAGGCATTGCGGGCCCGAGGGCCAACACAGCTTCCTCACCTTCTGCCAACAGGCGGTCACGCCATTGCTCGAGGCGGTGGAAGACACGTGAGGCGGTATCGCGAGAATCGCGGCGGGCGTTGATGGCGGCAGCGATGGGCTCCACGTCCAGGCTTCGCATCAGCTTGCCGATGAGCTGCTTCTGGCGGTACAGCCCGCCGTGCGCGGTGATTCTTTGTGCCAGAGCGACGGCATCGAATAGGGATTCGGGCAAGGGCAGGGCGGCCAGTTCCGCAGGCTTCAGTGCAATGAGTGACTCGCCCAGTTCCTGCAAACGGTCCGCCTCACGCTTGCGCTGGCTCTTGCTCGGGCCCCATTCCTCGTGTTCGGCAGCGCGTGCGGCGCGTTCCTCTTCGGAGAGTTGTGGCGGCTTCCGGCCGGTCGAATGTCTTTTGCCCATGCGCGGATGATACCAGTCGCCCTGCTAGACTCGGCACATGACCGAAGCCAATGTTTCTGCCGGCCTGACCGGACAGGGTGGAGCCGCCACAGGCGCCTCTGGTGTATCGCTGCCTACGAATGTGCGCGAACTCGAAGAGGTGGTGGCGCGTGCGCTGGAAGTAGCGCGTGCTGCCGGCGCCACGGGTGCCGAAATCGGACTGGGCGTCGACGCAGGCTTGTCCGTGTCCGTGCGCTTGGGGGAAGTGGAGTCGCTGGAATACCAACGCGACCGCGGTCTCGGCGTCACAGTTTACGTTGGCCAACGTAAGGGCTCGGCTAGCACCGGCGACTTGTCGCCCGAAGCGGTGGCGGAAACCGTCCGCAAGGCGGTCTCCATCGCTTCGTTCACCGCCGCGGACCCTTGCGCCGGGTTGCCGGATGCTGGGGACATGGCGGTGGCCATTCCGGATTTGGACCTCGCCCACCCGTGGCCCGTGTCCGCTGAAGAAGCGGTGGAGATTGCGCGACGCTGCGAGGCCGCGGCGCTGGCGGTGGATGCGCGCTTGGTCAATTCGGAAGGCGGCTCAGTCAGCACGCATGCGGGCCTGCGGGTGTTTGGCAACTCGCATGGCTTTCTGGCCAGTTATCCGGGTACGCATCACACGGTGAGTTGTTCGGTCATCGGCCAGCAAGGCGAGGACATGCAGCGGGACTATTGGTACACCACTGCGCGCGATTGGCGTGCCTTGGAAGATGCCGAGGCTGTGGGTCGCGTAGCGGGTGAGCGCACCGTGCGTCGCTTGGGTGCGCGGCGTCTGGCGACCTGCAAGGCGCCGGTGCTTTATGTGCCGGAGTTGGCGCGTGGCCTCATCGGTCATTTCCTTGGCGCCATTCGCGGCGGTTCGCAGTACCGCGAAAGCAGTTTTTTGCTGGGTGCGGTTGGCGAGACGCTGTTCCCTTCTTTCGTGCAGTTGGCAGAACGGCCGCACTTGCGCGGCGCCTTGGGCAGCGCGCCTTTCGATGCGGAAGGCGTGGCCACGCAGGACCGTGAATGGGTGCGCGATGGCGTCTTGCAGGGCTACATCCTGGATACTTATAGCGCGCGTCGCCTCAACTTGCGCACCACGGGTAACGCCGGTGGCACGCACAACCTGCGCGTGGCGCCTGGTACGGCGAATCTGGAAGCGCTGCTGCGTCAGATGGGCCGTGGCCTCATGGTCACGGAACTGCTGGGGCAGGGCGTGAATGGGGTCACTGGCGACTATTCGCGCGGCGCTTCCGGCTTCTGGGTGGAAGGCGGCGAGATTGCTTTCCCGGTTCACGAAGTCACCATCGCCGGCAACTTGCGCGACATGTACCGGCACGTCGTGGCTATCGGTGCGGATGTGGATACGCGTGGCAGCTTGCAGACCGGCAGCTGGTTGCTCGAAGAACTGACTATCGCGGGGGAGTAGCGGCGGCGTTTGCGCTGCCGTCTGCGGCGTCGCCGGCTACGTCGGCGGCGGCGTTCCGTTCCAGCAATTCCCGCAAGGTGCGCTGGTCTAGCGCGCGCTCCACGGCTTCCTCGACAGCATCGGCGAAGCGGTCCGCGGCGGGCAGCGTATGGGCCTTGTACAGGAGTCGTTCGTCCTCCTGACGCCCGAGTCTGACGGCGGTCAGCGCATCCTGCAGGCGCAGTTGCCCCAAATCTCGTGCTGGTAATAAACGATCGTCGTCCGTTTCCACAATGAGTTGGTGTTCCACCAAAGCGTCGATGACTGGCGCCAGCACACTGCCCGGCACATCGAAGCGTTCGGCCAAGTCCATGGCACGCCAGCCTTGCCTATTGCCGCGGCCTTTACCGCGGCCCTCATCGTGGTCACTGGGGCGTCCATGCAAAAACGCTTCTGCCACCAGCCATAGCGTCGACAGGGCCAGCCGTTCTTGCAACCGGGCGGTCGGGCGCAGTTCCAGGTTCCCATGACGCAAGTCGCTGGGGTGCTGCAGGTAGAACGACAACTGCGCGCCAAGCAGCAGGATGAGCCAGTTCAGCCACAGCCAGCCGAGTACCAACAGCACCAGCGCGAAGCCGGCGTAGATGGCCAGCATCTGCGTGGAATAGACCGCGAGCCGCGCAAACGCGGTGCCGCAAGCACTCCAGGCGGCGCCAGCGAGCAAGGCGCCGAGCAAGGCATGGCGCCAGCGAACGCGGGTGTTGGGCAGCCACTGGTAAATGACGGTGAGCACCACGGTGACTACCACCAAAGGCTCTGCGGCCACCAAGCCGTGGTGCAGCAACACTGCCCATGACGCATGCTCCCACTGCCGCCATGGTAAAGCGTTGTCGATGGCGGAGAACAGGCCCAGCAAGGACACGAGCAGCACTGGCCCGAGCACGATGATGCCGAAGTAGTCGCTGAGGCGGCGCGCCAGACTGCGTGGGCGCTCCACGCGCCAGATCCAGTTCAGTGCCTCTTCAATCTTCTGCACGGTGCCGGCGACGGTCCAGACCAGTAGGGCGAGCCCGAGGCTGCCGAGTACGCCTCCCTGTGTGCGCTCGACGAAGCCCATCACTTGCTCCGTCAGGCCGGTGGCTTGCTTGCCGAGTGGACGGAAGAATTCATAGAGCAAGGGTTCGAGGTCGCGATGGAACCCCAAGCCCTTCAGTACCGCAAAGCTGAAGGCGATGAGTGGGATGATGGACAGCAACGTGGAGAAGACGAGGCCCGTGGCACGCAGGTTCAGGTCGCCGCGGAGCAGGTCGCGCACCAGTGCATAGGGGTAGCGCAGCAGACGACGCAGCAGGTCGAGGAGACGGCGGGAATCCCGGGGGAAATCGAACAGCAGGGTGTCGAGCGTGAAGCGGCGCATGCCGCTAGGGTGCCCGCGCATGGCAGCGACTGCAAGGCGGTGGCACACTGGGGGCATGACAACTGGCTACCCCGAACGCATTGTTTGCCTCACCGAGGAAACGACGGAAACGCTTTACCTGCTTGGTGAAGAGTGGCGCATCGTCGGCATCTCCGGCTTTACGGTTCGTCCACCACGGGCGCGCAAGGAAAAGCCCAAGGTCTCGGCGTTCCTTAGCGCGAAAATCGACCGCATCCTCGAACTGCAGCCCGACCTCGTGCTCGGCTTCTCCGATTTGCAGGCCGATATTGCGGCCACGCTGGTGCGCCACGGCATCGAGGTCCATGTCTTCAACCATCGCAGCATCGCGGAAATCTTCCGCATGATGCGCACCTTGGGCGGCATGATTGGTTGTGAGGCCAAGACGCAGGTGCTTTGCGCCAGGCTTGAAGCCGAGGTGGAGGCGGTACGCCAGGCGGGTCTTGCGCTGCCGCGTCGGCCACGCGTGTATTTCGAGGAATGGGACGAGCCGCAAATCTCTGCCATCCGCTGGGTGTCGGAACTGGTGGCCGTGGCCGGCGGTGAAGATATCTTCCCGGAACTGTCGGTGCAGTCGCTCGGCAAGGACCGCATCATCGCGGACCCGCTCGAAGTGCCGCGGCGCGCGCCTGAGATCATTCTGGGCAGTTGGTGCGGCAAGAAGTTCCAGCCGGGCAGTGTTGCGGCACGTCCCGGTTGGGAAGCCGTGCCGGCGGTGCAGCGCGGACACCTTTACGAGGTGAAGAGCCCGCTCATCCTGCAGCCCGGGCCGGCTGCCCTCACGGAAGGCCTGCAGGCACTGCATAAGTACCTCGCGCGCGTGGCGCAGGAGCCTGCCTGAGGCCCTGCCCGAGTCTTTTCGGCCCGCCAGCGCTTAGGTGGTTAGCAGGCGCAGCGCTTCGGCGTATTTGTCTGCCGTGCGCGTGATGACTTCCGTTGGCAAATTCGGGCCTGGTGCGCGCTTGTCCCAGTCGAGCGTCTCGAGGTAGTCGCGCACGAACTGCTTGTCGAATGAAGGCGGGCTGGTGCCAGGCGCATAACTGGCCACGGGCCAGAAGCGCGAAGAGTCCGGCGTCAGCGCTTCGTCGATGAGCACCAGGCGCCCAGCTTGGTCCAAGCCGAACTCGAATTTCGTGTCTGCAATGATGATGCCGCGTTCGAGCGCATAGGCCGCCGCGTACTCGTAAAGCTTCAGCGCCGTGCTGCGCACCTTCTCTGCCAAGTCCTGGCCGAGTAGTTCTACGACGCGCCCATAGGCGATATTTTCGTCGTGGTCGCCGACGGCCGCCTTGGTGGCTGGCGTGAAGATGGGCTCGGGGAGGCGGTCCGCGAGACGCAAGCCGGCGGGCAGCGGCACGCCACACACTTCGCCGGTCTTCTGGTAGTCCTTCCAGCCGGAGCCGATGAGATAGCCGCGCACGACGGCTTCGATGGGCAGTGCGCGCAGTTTGCGCACGACGATGGCGCGGCCTGCGAGCGCGGCGCGTTGGCCGGCGTCCGGCACCACGGTGTCCAGCGGCAGTTCGGGCGCCAGATGGTTGCCGATAATGTGCGTGGTCCGCGCGAACCAGAAATTCGCCACTTCCGTGAGCACTTGCCCCTTGCCCGGGATGGGGTTGGGCAAAATCACGTCGAAAGCCGAGAGGCGGTCCGTGGTGACAATGAGCAGGTGGTCGGCATCCGCCTCGTACACGTCGCGCACCTTGCCGCGGTGGAGCAGCTTCAGGTGGGGGAGTTCCGATTCGAACAGGGCGGACTGAGTAGAGCAGGAGGACATGTCAGGTACCGAGTAGGGCGTTACAGAGCCTGCTAACCTAGTCCGGATGCGTTGGCTCGGCAAGTTGCTTGGCGTACTGATTGGTCTCCTGCTCGTGCGGCACCCTGTTGGGGCGTTCGTTGGGCTGGTGCTTGGTCATGCCTTGGACGAACGTCGACGCGAGGGCGGCGCCGCGCGGTCTTACGGGCCGCAGCAGCATGCCCAATGGCTGGAGGGCGCCTTCGCGGTCATGGGCTGCGTGGCGAAGAGCGATGGGCGGGTGAGCGAGGACGAGATCAGCGCCGCCCGTTCCGTCATGCAGATGCTGCGGCTGGACGAAGCACAACGGCAGGCGGCGATTGCGGCTTACACCCGCGGCAAGGCCCCCGATTTCGAGTTGGAGGCGGTCATTCAGCGGGTGGCGGGGCTCTGCCGGGGCCGTCCGGACTTGCGGAGCATGTTCCTCCAGTTGCAGTTGCTGGCGGCGTTGGCGGGCAACGATTTGCGCGGCAAGTCGCGCGAAATCCTCCAGAAGACCGCTGCGGGGCTTGGCGTCAGTGGTTTGGAGTTCCTGCGGATGGAGGCCTCCGCGCGGTTATTCCACCACCACGCAAGTGGTAGTGGTCGTGCCGGAGGCGGCCCCGGGCCCAACCCCGGCGGTGGAAATGGGGCGGGAAATGGCTCTGGATATGGTTCGACGAGTGGTTCGGGGGGTGCGCGGCGCACCACGACCTTGTCGCCAGCGGAGCGCTTGGCGGCGGCTTACGCCACGCTCGGCGTGGCAGCCACCGAGGACGATGCCGCCGTTACCCGCGCATATCGGCGCCAGATGAGCCAGAATCACCCGGACAAGTTAGCCGCGAGCGGATTACCGCCGGCAATGATGGAAGTGGCCAAGGAAAAGACGCAGCGTATCCGTGAAGCCTGGGAAATCATCCGCGACGCCCGTGGTCTCCGCTGAACGCAGCGCACCCCGTAGCCCCATCCTCGCCCCGCCGGGCTTGGCCTCCTTCTTTCGCCTGTCCGATGCGTGGGAACTGTCCGATCTCCAGCAGTGCAAACTGCTGCACTGCCCGTCGGTAGCGGTGCTGGTGCGTTACCGCGCCGGGCAAGGCCCGCGCCTAACGGCCGTGCAGCAAAAACGCATTGCCTTGCTGGCTGGCATTCATGCCGCGCTTTCCAATCGTGGTGTGGCTGGCGACCGGGTTTGGCGCTGGGCGCATGAGCCGCAGAAGACGCTTCCCTACAAGGGCGAAACTCCGGTCCATTTCATGATGGCCGGCGGCGTGCCCGCTATCGTCGAAGTCGCCAAGTTCCTCTCGCGTAGCTGAGGCACCCGCAGCGGCGACGCCGCACGGTAGAATTCGCGCCTGCGCTGCGGCAGGTGCCGCGGCGGAAGCTTTCCCAGCCGAGGCCTCTATGTCCGCCCGTCAGCCTGCCGTCATCGCCCCGTCCATTCTTTCGGCCAACTTCGCGGCGCTAGGCGCCGATGTGGACGCCGTGCTTGCCGCCGGGGCGGACTGGGTGCACTTCGACGTGATGGACAACCACTACGTGCCGAATCTCACCATCGGGCCTTTGGTTTGCGAGGCGCTGCGCAAGCATGGCGTGAAGGCGCCCATCGACGTGCACCTGATGGTGGAGCCGGTGGACCGTCTGGTGCCCGATTTCGCCAAGGCCGGCGCTACGCTCATCAGTTTCCATCCGGAAGCCAGTAACCATGTAGACCGCACCATCGGCCTCATTCGCGGTGAAGGCTGTCAGGTGGGCTTGGTGCTGAACCCGGCCACGCCGCTCGCTTGGCTGGACCACACGCTGCCGCAGTTGGACCTGGTGTTGCTGATGAGCGTGAACCCGGGTTTTGGCGGCCAGAAGTTCATTCCGGCGACGCTGGACAAGCTGCGCGCCGTGCGTGCGCGCATAGATGCGCAGGTGGCGGCGGGTGGCCGCGCGGTGCGCTTGGAAATTGACGGTGGTGTGAAAGAAGACAACATCGCCGCTATTGCGGCGGCCGGCGCCGACACTTTCGTGGCGGGCTCGGCCATCTTCAATTCGCCGGATTACGCCACGACCATCGCGGCGATGCGCCAATCCATTGGCTAAGCCGATTGGCTGAAGAGTCGGGAGCAAGCTCCCTCCCACATTAGGCCGGCATCAATTCATTTCGGGTGAAGAGTCGGGAGCAGGCTCCCTCCCACATCAGGCCGGCATCAATTCATTTCGGGTGAAGAGTCGGGAGCAAGCTCCCTCCCACATCAGGCCGGCATCAATTCATTTCGGGTGAAGAGTCGGGAGCAAGCTCCCTCCCACATCAGGCCGGCATCAATTCCACATCAGGCCGGCA
>CALQLF020000093.1 GCA_943331345.2 Candidatus Planktophila lacus
CAGCGGGCCTTCGCCTTGCACTTGCAACGTGAGGCGGCCATCGAACTTCATGGTGCCGGCCAGCAAAGCGGTAGCCGCCATCGCTTCGCCCAAGGCATCGCGCACCACCGGCGGATAGCCGTGGTGTTCGTTCGCCGCACGCCAAGTGGCATCCAGCCGCACTAGATAGCCGCGCACCGGGCTGTGCTCGAAGAGAAATTTGCGGAGTTGGTCGCTGTCGCTCATAGGTACTTCAGGGAAGGCCCGCGAAAAACCCGCGGGCGCGGTAAAAAACGACAAGGTGCGCCGTGCCGTTACAGACACCGTCGCGGAACACCCACCGGCAAACCGCCGGCGGGCCTGAACGGCTACTGACTCAACCAGCCAGCAAGCGCTTGAGGATGTCGTTCAACTGCCCCGGGTTCGCCTTGCCACCCGTAGCCTTCATGGCTTGGCCGACAAAGAACCCAAACAGTTTGTCCTTGCCAGCGCGATAGCCCGCCACTTGCTCGGGGTTGGCGTCGATGACCTGCCGGATGATGGCTTCGATGGCGCCGGTGTCGGTGATCTGCTTAAGGCCCTTGGCCTCGATCACTTCATCGGCGGTACGGCCTTCGTCCCACATGGCCAGCAGCACTTCCTTGGCCAGCTTGTTGGACACGGTGGCATCGGAGATGCGCGCCAGCAGGCCGGCGAGCGCCGTAGCGCTGACCTTGGAAGCCGTGATGTCGAGGCTGTCGCGGTTCAGCAAGCCCGCAATTTCGCCCATGACCCAGTTGGCGCAGAGCTTGGGCTCGCCGCCGGCCGCGGCTACCACGGCTTCGTAGTAAGCAGCCAGTTCGCGGCTAGACGTGAGCACGCCGGCGTCGTAGGCAGAAAGCCCGTGGTCGCTGCAGAAGCGCGCGGCCTTCTCGTCCGGCAGTTCAGGCAGCACCGCGCGCACGGCAGCGATGTCGCTTTCCGAAATGGCGAGCGGGAGCAGGTCCGGGTCGGGGAAATAGCGATAGTCGTTCGCTTCTTCCTTCGAGCGCATGGAGCGCGTTTCGTCGCGTGCGGAGTCGTACAGGCGTGTTTCCTGTACCACCTTGCCACCGGATTCGATGAGTTCGATTTGGCGACCGATTTCGTACTGGATGGCCTTTTCCACGAAGCGGAAGGAGTTAATGTTCTTCAGCTCCGCACGCGTGCCGAACTTTTCCTGGCCCACGGGGCGCACGGAAACGTTGGCGTCGCAGCGGAACGAACCTTCCTGCATGTTGCCGTCGCAAATCTCCAAGTACCGCACGAGCGTGTGGACCTTCTTGAGATAAGCCACGGCTTCCTTCGCGGAGCGCATGTCCGGCTCGGAGACAATTTCCAGCAGCGGCGTGCCGGCACGGTTCAGGTCGATGCCGCTGAACGCGCCGAGGCCTTCATGCATGCTCTTGCCCGCATCTTCTTCAAGGTGCGCACGCGTAATGCCGATGATCTTCGTGCTGCCATCTTCGAGGAGGATGGGCATGGTGCCGTGCTGAACCACCGGCAGCTCGTACTGGCTGATCTGGTAGCCCTTGGGCAGGTCCGGGTAGAAGTAGTTCTTGCGGGCGAACACCGAACGCGGCGCAATGGTGGCCCCCACGGCCAAGCCAAAGCGGATGGCCATGCGCACGGCTTCGCCGTTCAACACGGGCAGCACGCCGGGGTAGCCCAAGTCCACGAGGTTCGCCTGGCTGTTCGGCGGGGCGCCGTAGGCCGTGGATGACGAAGAGAAAATCTTCGAGTGCGTAGCCAGCTGGGCGTGGATTTCCAGCCCGATAACCACTTCCCATTCGCGCCCGGTGAGGGTGCTCTTCACGTATTCAGCCATGGTGCACCCCTTACGCGTACGCCGCCGGCAAGCGGCGGTGCCAGTCGGTGGCTTGCTGGTAGGCGTGAGCCGCCGACAGCAAGCGCGATTCCGCGAAATGCGGGCCAATAAGCTGCAAACCGAGCGGCAGGCCATCGAGCAGGCCGCAAGGAATGGACATGGCCGGCAAACCCGCGAGGTTCGCGCCGATGGTGTAGATGTCGTTGAGGTACATGGTGATGGGGTCGTCCACCTTGTCCCCAATCTTGAAAGCCGGCGTAGGCGACGTGGGCCCCACGAGCACATCCGCCTGCGTGAACGCGGCAGCGAACTCGCGGCTGATGAGCTGACGCACCTGCTGCGCCTTCAAGTAGTAGGCGTCGTAGTAGCCGGCAGACAGCACGTAGGCACCCGTCATGATGCGACGCTTCACTTCGGCCCCGAAGCCTTCGCCACGCGAACGCTTGTAGAGGTCCATGAGGTCTTTCGGGTCCTCGCAGCGATGGCCGAAACGCACACCATCGAAGCGCGACAAGTTCGATGAGCATTCTGCCGGTGCAACCACGTAGTACGTAGGCACGGACATGCCCATGTTCGGGCAGCTTACGTCGACGATTTCGGCGCCTTGGTCCGCGTAGACCTGCAGCGCGGCGCGGATGAGCGCGGCGTTGGCCGGGTCCAAGCCGCCTTCCATGAACTCGCGGACCACGCCGATGCGCAGGCCCTTCACGGACTGGCCGAGCTCCGCGCTATACGCAGGCACTGGAACGTCGACACTGGTGGAATCGCGCGGGTCGAAGCCGGCGATGGCCTCGAGGAACAGGGCGCAGTCCTCAGCGGACGGCGCCATGATGCCGGCCTGGTCGAGGCTGGAGGCGAAGGCGATCATGCCGTAGCGAGAGACGCGGCCATAAGTGGGCTTGATGCCGGAAATGCCCGTGAGTGCAGCCGGCTGGCGGATGGAACCGCCGGTGTCCGTGCCCGTAGCCACGGGCGCCAAACGCGCCGAAACCACGGCGGCCGAACCACCCGAGCTGCCACCGGGGACGCGGTCGGTGTCCCAAGGGTTGCGCACGAGGCCGAAATGGCTGGTTTCATTCGACGAGCCCATGGCGAACTCGTCCATGTTCGTCTTGCCGAGCAGCACGGTGCCGGCTGCGGCGAGGCGTTCGACGACGGTAGCGTCGTAGGGCGAAACGAAGTTCTTGAGCATGCGGCTGCCGCAAGTGGTGCGGATGCCATCCGTGCAGAAGATGTCCTTCTGGGCGAGCGGAATGCCCGTCAGCGGGGCGGCTTGGCCACTCGCTAAGCGGGCATCCGCGGCGGCAGCGTCTGCTAGCGCACGCTCGGGGGTGAGTGTGATGTAGCCGTTCAGCAGGCCGTTGTGGGCCTCGCTGCGGGCGATGAAGTGACGGGCGAGTTCGGTGGCGCTGAACTGCTTGCTGCGCAGGCCAGCGGCCAGCTCGGCCACGGACAGGGTATGCAGGCTCATTCGATGACCTTCGGCACGAGGTACAGGCCGGCTTCCACCTTGGTGGCATTGGCCTGGTAGCGGGTGTGCTGGTCCGTTTCCGTGACCACGTCGGGCCGCAGGCGCTGGACCTGGTCCGCCAAGGGGTGGGCCATGGGCGCGATGCCGGTGGCATCGACGGCGTTCAACTGGTCCACGAAGGCCAGAATGCTGGAGAGGCTGCCCGTGGCGGCGGAGATTTCGTCTTCGCCGAGGGACAAGCGGGCCAGATGGGCGATGTGCTCGACATCGCGGCGGGAGAGGCTCATGGGCGGGTGCCGGTTCCTGCAGGGGTGGAAAGGTTCCGGGCGCGGAAAAACCGCGGAAAACCCGTCCAGCCATGATAACACCGCGCCTTGCCCGCTGTCCCGCCCGTGCTATCATTCAGCCTTGATTTCGGTGGAGTTTTCCAGTGGTCCGGGCCGACCTAGCCCCACTGGCCTGGCTCTCGCCGCCGCCGCCTCTCCGCCGTTCCCACCCTGGAAGCACCGCACCCATGTTCAAGAGCCTGCGCGGCTATTTCTCGAACGACCTGTCGATTGACCTCGGCACGGCCAACACGCTCATCTACGTGCGCGAAAAAGGCATCGTCCTGAACGAGCCCTCCGTAGTCGCCCTGCAAGACGAACCTGGCCGCGGCGGCAAGGTCATCGTGGCAGTCGGCCAGGAAGCGAAGAACATGCTCGGCCGCACACCGGGTCACATCACCGCTGTGCGTCCCATGAAGGACGGCGTCATCGCCGACTTCACCTACACCGAAAAGATGCTGCAGTTCTTCATCAACAAAGTGCACGGCAACCGCTGGCTGCGGCCTTCGCCGCGCGTGCTCATCTGCGTGCCTTACGGCTCCACACAAGTGGAACGCCGCGCCATCAAGGAATCTGCAGAAGGCGCTGGCGCTCGTCGCGTCGACATCATCGACGAACCGATGGCGGCAGCCGTTGGTGCTGGCCTGCCGGTGCATGAAGCCCGTGGTTCCATGGTGCTTGATATCGGTGGTGGCACTTCCGAAGTGGCCGTCATTTCGCTGAACGGCATCGTGTATGCCGCTTCGGTGCGTATCGGTGGCGACCGCTTCGACGATGCCATCATCAACTACGTGCGTCGCAACTACGGCATCCTCATCGGTGAAGCCACCGCTGAACGTATCAAGATTGAAATCGGCTCGGCTTACCCTGGTACGCAGGTTCGCGAAATCTCCGTGAAGGGCCGCAATCTTTCCGAAGGTGTGCCGCGCGCATTCACGCTGAACTCGAACGAAATTCTTGAAGCGCTGCAAGAACCGCTCGCCGGCATCGTCGGCGCGGTGAAGCAAGCGCTGGAACAAACGCCCCCAGAACTCGGCGCCGACGTCGCGGAACGCGGCATCGTGCTCACCGGTGGTGGTGCTCTCCTGCGCGACCTCGACAAGTTGCTCGTCGAAGAAACCGGCCTGCCGGTGCTCGTCAGCGACGACCCACTCACTTGCGTGGCGCGTGGCGGTGGCCGCATCCTCGAACTCACTGAAGACCATCCCGGCGCCTTCGGCTTGTCGTGAGAGTCAGCGCTGCCCCAGGCGCCCCGCTAGGCCCCGCGCGGGGCTCCACCACGGGCCTTCGGGCAGCCGTCATGGCACTGGCAGCGCTCGCGCTGATGGTGTCTGACCAAAAACAGAACCATCTCGAAACCGTTCGCACGGTCATCACCACGGTGGCTTGGCCCCTGCGTTGGCTCGTTCATTCGCCCGTGGCGGCCGGCGCGTGGCTTGGCAACACCTTCGCCACCCGCGAACGTTTATTGGAAGAAAACCGCGCCTACAGCGAGCATCAGGCACTACTAGACTTGCGCTTGCTGCGCTATGAGGCGCTGGAGCAAGAAAACCAACGGTTGCGTGCGCTAACACGGGCACTAGGCCCAGAAGCCCCGAAGGCCACCATGGCTGAAGTGCTGCGCGTAGACCTAGGCCCCTTCCGTCAGCGCGTCATCATCAACTCTGGTACCAAGGCCGGCGTCTTCGTTGGGCAAGCCGTAGTGGACGCTGGCGGTATCGTGGGCCAAGTGCGTCGCGTTGGTTTGCTCTCGTCTGAAGTCATCTTGCTGTCAGACCCCGAACACGCCATTCCGGTGCAGGTGAACCGCACAGGCCTCCGCACCATCGTCAGCGGTACCGGTCAACCCGCAACCCTCTCGTTGCCTTACCTTTCACGCAATGCGGACGTCCGCGTCGGTGACCTCTTGCTGTCTTCAGGTCTGGGCGGCGTGTTTCCGCCGGGGTACCCGGTAGCACGCGTCACGGAGGTTCGCCGCGACCCCGCCGAGCCACTCGCCGTCATTCGGGCCGAACCGATGGCTGCACTGGACCGCGACCGTGAAGTGTTGCTGCTCGACTATGTGGAACCACCGGTCGATGTAGACGCAGCCGCAGAGCCCACCAAGCCACCACCGGTGAAACCATGAACCGCGATGCAGCCGCGCCGCGCTGGGTGGTTGTCTTGTGGTTGTTGCCAGCGCTGTTGTTGTCCGCTATTCCGCTGCCCGGTTGGCTGGCTGCACTATGGCCAGACTGGCTGCTGCTGCTACTGCTGGCGTTCGCGCTGCACTCACCGCGCAGTTGTGGCCCTGTCACTGCCTTCGGCGCCGGACTGGTTCTCGACGCGTTTCGCGGCATTTTGCTTGGCCAACACGCCTTCGCCTTCGTGGTGGTGGTTTGGCTGATGCACCGGTTCCGCTTACGCGTACGCATGTTCACGCCATTGCATCAGGCAGCGGTAGTGTTCTCGCTGCTATGGGTTTACCAGTTCCTGCTGTTCTGGATTGATGGCGTCAGCGGCCATCCACTCACCACCTGGGCACGCTGGTTGCCGGTGCTCACAGGCGCGCTGTGCTGGACTTGGCTCTCGGCTTGGCTGGAACGCCACGCCTTGCGTCACTGAACCGGCGCCATACCGCCATGGGCCGCCTGCGCGTCAAAAACAATCTGCTGGAACAGCGCATCTTCACGGGCCGCGTCACGGTAGCGGGCGCTATCGTTGCGCTGCTGCTATTCACCATCCTCGGGCGCCTTTTTTACCTGCAAGTGGTGCAGCACGACTACTACGCAGACCTTTCGCAAGGCAACCGCATCCGCATCGACCCCCTGCCGCCAGACCGCGGCATTATCGTGGACCGTCGCGGCACAGTGTTGGCCGAGAACACCCCGGCCTACCAGTTGGAACTCACCCCCGAGCAAGTGCCGAATATCCGCGACACGTTGACGCGCCTCGCAACCTTAGGGCTAGTGAATCAGGACAACCTCGAGCCGCTCTATCGCTTGGTGCGTGCCAGCCACAAATTCCGCGCTGTGCCGCTGCGCCTGTCCATGAGCGATGAAGAGATCTCGCGCTTCGCAGTACATCAACACGCCTTCCCGGGCGTGGAAATCCGCGCGCGTTTAGCCCGCTACTACCCGCTGGGTGCGCTGGGTGTGCATGCACTGGGATACGTGGGCGCCATCACCGACGCGGACATGGAAAAGATCGACCGCGATGCCTATGCCGGCACTTCCGTCATGGGCAAGGTTGGCGTGGAAGCGGCTTTCGAAGATTTGCTGCACGGCACTTCCGGCTACCGCCAGATGCTAGTGAACGCTGAAGGACGCAGCGTGGAGCGCGTTGGTGGCGCGCAGGTGGCGGTACAGAACAAACGGCCCCATGCCGGCAGCGACCTTGCTGTGGCATTGGATGCCAAACTGCAAGCCGTGGCAGAGCAAGCCTTGGCTGGCTGGCGCGGTGCCGTAGTGGCTATGGACCCGATGACCGGCGATGTCTTGGTACTGGCTTCCACTCCGGGCTTCGATCCCAACCTGTTCACGCGCGGTATTTCCAGCCGCGACTACCGCGCACTGGCGGACAGCCTCGACCGTCCCATGTTCAACCGTGTCCTGCGCGGCACCTACCCGCCCGGCTCTACCATCAAGCCACTCATGGCGTTGGCGGGGCTCGAATACGGTGTCATCGACCCGAACTATGCGCGGCCCTGCCCCGGGTGGTTCTCGTTGCCGCGCAGCAGCCATCGTTACCGCGACTGGAAAAAAACCGGCCATGGCCACGCGGACATGCGCGATGCCATTGCCACTTCCTGCGACGTGTATTTCTATGCCTTGGCAGACTTGCTCGGCATCAAGCGCATCCACGAATCCATGACCCATCTCGGGTTCGGCGTGCGCACGGGCATCGACATTCCCGGTGAGAAACCAGGCTTGATGCCATCCGCCGAGTGGAAGAAAAAAGCCTACAAGCGCCCGCAGGACCAAGTCTGGTTCCCCGGCGAAACCGTCATCGTGGGTATTGGCCAAGGCTACCTGCTGGCCACGCCACTGCAGTTGGCCCATGCCACCGCCATCATTGCCGCGAAGGGTCGCAACTTCCGTCCGCGCTTGCTCACCGGTATTCGGGACCCGGTCAGCGGCCACTGGCAGCGAATCGCGCCAGCAGAAGGCGAACGTGTGCGCCTGAATGACGAGGCGAACTGGGATGTCATCACCGAAGGCATGCTGCGCGTCACCGAAAGCAACCGTGGTACCGCCTTCGGCGCCCTGCGCGGCACGCCGTACCACGTGGCTGGCAAGACCGGCACGGCGCAGGTCTTCAGCATTGGCCAAAACCAGAAATACCGCGAGGCCGATGTGGCGGAACGTCTGCGCGACCACGCGCTATTCGTGGCCTTCGCACCGGCGGAAGCGCCGCGTTTGGCTATTGCTGTACTGGTCGAGAACGGCGGCCACGGTGCGAGCGTGGCGGCGCCCATGGCACGTGCCATCTTCGACGCTTATCTGCTCGGCAAGTACCCGGCACCGAAAGCGCCTGCAGTCGCTGCAGCAGCAGCAGATGCCCCCGCAGCCGGGCAAGAACCGGTGGGAGACTAGCGCATGTACGAAGACTGGCAGCGTTCCAAAGCGCAACGCGCTTTCACGCAAACTGGCGAGTTCATGCGCCGGTTCAACCTCGATACCCAGTTAGTCGTTGGCTTGGGTTTGGTCATGGCGTTCGGCCTGTTCGTGCTCTATAGCGCTTCCGGTGAAAAGCTCGCGCTTTGGGAAGCGCAAGTGGCACGCTTTGCGCTGGCCTTGGGTTTGATGACGCTCATCGCGCAAATACCCCCGCAATGGATTCGTCGCGGAGCACCGGCGGTGTACGTGCTCGGCGTCATCATGCTGGTGCTGGTAGCGCTGGTGGGTGATACCAGCCTCGGTGCGCAGCGCTGGCTGAATCTTGGCATCGTGCGCTTCCAGCCTAGCGAGATCATGAAACTGGCGGTGCCACTCACCTGTGCTTGGTGGCTGCACGAGCGGCCGGTGCCCGTCTCATGGCGTGATATTGGCGTGCTGTTGCTCATCATCGGCATCCCGGCGGCTCTTATCGCCAAGCAGCCCGACCTCGGTACAGCAGTACTGGTCGCGAGCGCTGGCGTCTTCGTGTTGCTGCTAGGCGGCCTCTCCTGGCAAGTCATTGCCGGCGGTGGTGCGCTTTTCACCGCTGCGGCCCCCGTCGCTTGGCACTTCATGCACGACTACCAGCGCCAGCGCGTCCTTACCTTCCTCGACCCTACCCAAGACCCGCTCGGTACCGGCTACCACATCATCCAATCGCAGATTGCCATTGGGTCCGGCGGTGTGTTCGGCAAGGGCTGGATGAACGGCAGCCAAGCACAGTTGGAATTCCTTCCCGAACATTCGACGGACTTCATCTTCGCCGTCATCGGCGAGGAACTTGGCCTCTTGGGGCAGGCCGTGTTGCTCCTTCTCTACGCTTTCGTCATTGGCCGCGCCTTGTTCATGGCCATGGATGCCCGGGATACCTTCGGCCGCCTTGCCGCCGGCAGTATCGCGCTCACGTTTGCCGTCTACGTGGTGGTCAATGCCGGCATGGTGAGCGGCATCCTGCCAGTGGTGGGTGTGCCACTGCCGTTGGTGAGCTACGGCGGCACCAGCGCCGTGACCCTTCTCGCTGGGTTCGGTATCCTGCTGTCCATCCATTCACACCGGAAGCTCGTCCGTTGAACCGCCGCTCCCTCTCCACAGTCAAATTCGTCGCCGTAGTTCTCGGTACGCTGGCCGCGTGCTGGTTAGCGCCCGCTGCGCTGGCGATGGACAACACCCGTGAAGACGTGCGCAGCTTCAGTACCGAGATGGTCAGCAAGCACGGCTTCGACCAGGCATGGATAGACACCATGCTGCTCTCTGCCACCTCGCAGCCCGCCATCATCGAGGCGATGAGCAAGCCCGCAGAGAGAACCAAGCCGTGGTTCGAGTACCGCGCGCGCTTCATTACCGAGCGGCGCATTCGCGAGGGTGTGGCCTTCTGGCAAGCCAATCGCGAGCCTCTGGAGCGTATCGCCGCTGAACGCGGCATACCGCCGGAAACCATCGTTGGCATTGTGGGCGTGGAAACCTTCTACGGCACCATCACTGGCAAGTACCGCGTGCTGGATGCTCTGGCCACGCTGGCCTTCGATTATCCGCCACGGGCTCCGTATTTTCGTGCCGAGCTTGAAGAGTTCCTGCTGCTAGCGCGTGAACATGGCATGGACCCGCTGGTGGTCACCGGTTCTTACGCGGGTGCCATGGGCGCACCGCAGTTCATGCCGCGCAGCGTTCGCGCCTACGCGCGCGACGGCGATGGCAATGGCCGTATCGACTTGTGGACTACCTGGCCCGACGTATTCGCCAGCGTGGCGAACTTCCTGAAATTCCATGGCTGGGTGACCGGCGAGCCGGTCGTGGTGCCGGCCACGCTATTCGACCCCGACAATGTCATTCTCGATGGCAGCAAGCTGGCCACGCAGGAAACCGTCGACAGCCTGCAACACAAGGGCGTGGAGTTCGAAGCACTGCTGCCCGAAACCGCACCCACCATGTTCGTGGCGGTCCGCGGCCCACTGGGCCCGGCCTATTACGTGGGTTACAAGAACCTGTGGGTTATTACGCGTTACAACCGCAGTGCGCTCTATGCCATGACCGTTAATGAACTCGCCGTGGCGGTGCGTAACGCGCTGGCACAGGCCGATGCGGCTGCGGCGACAACGCCGGCAGTACCCCCGGTAGTACCGCCGGTAGAAAACACGACGCCCACCAGCACACCCGCGACGACTACACCGCCGCCTGCGCCGTCTCCGTCGCCCCCTACCCCATGAACTACCGCTCGCTGGCACTGAGCGTAGCGCTCGCGCTGCTCGCCGGTTGCGTGGCTGCGCCGCGCACTACTCGGCCTGAAGCGCACCCTACAGCACACCCCATAGCGCACCCTGCTACGCCACCAGTGGCGCCCACTAACGCGCCACGTAACAACAGCGACTACGGTGCCTCGAGCGGCAGCCAAGCGCCCAACGCTGCCAGCGGCGCCGAAGCGATGCCTCTGCCCGGCGAAAGTGCCAGCCAGCCTCCTCCCTTCGGCCCCGGGACAAGTTCCACGGCTACCGGCCAAGCGCCGCCGCCACCGCCGCGCGAAGTGTTGGCCGCTATC
>CALQLF020000094.1 GCA_943331345.2 Candidatus Planktophila lacus
CTGCAGTTGCGGGAAGTGTCCAAAGACTGGAAGATGCCTGCACGAGAATGGCACTCCGCGAGGGCACAGCTCTCGCTGCTGTTCGGTGATCGGTTCGATACGGCGATTTAATCAACCGGCCCGCATCACACAAAATTCCTGACAGTCCCGCTGCGGGGTATAGAAGACACCACGGTTCTTCCGGATCGTCTTGTCATACGCTTCTAGGAAGCCCTCAAAAAAGTGGATGACCGGGTCTTCCTGACGGTTACGGTCGCCGAAGTCCCGTAAAACAGCCTCCATGTTAGCGCCATCAAGTAGTTCAACCACATCGGCGACGCCGAGCTCGTCGAAGTCAATCCCCGCCCCATTCAAACCGCCCCGCCGCCCTCCTACCTTTAGGAAGGTCTGCATCAGATCCCTCAAGAATGGGCTGGTCCGCATATGATCGGCAAAGTCGTCGGCAGTCTTCTTAGTTGGGTCTGCAATACGCGAGGAAAGCAGACCGTAGGAGATCGTCTGTGCATACATGTCAGCAAAACTTTCGGAATCAAGATCATGGACCAGCGATTCTTGGAAGGCTTTCATCAGGCGCGTCAATGGCCCACGAGCCGATTCGACGGCGATTGCCCCGCGGATGCGGTCACGTATCGCTCCTGCCAGCTCAGCCAAGCGGACAGAAAGGCGCTCGGCAGTGGTAATGACCTCGCGATGCCCCAATACGAAAGCACTGCGCCAGCGACGGCGCCACTCGTCGACGTCGTCCTCGTCACGTGGCCAGGCCAGGTTTTCCGTCAGCTCCTTGGCGATTGCATCAAGGTGCAGCAGGGTGTCCCGGTTGTCCCAGCCCAACACCTTGAGGGTAGGCAAGTCCTGTCTACTGCTGGGCCTAGCGAAGTGGGCAAAGCTGATCTGGCGCTCCCCACCTTGCCCGTAGTTCGACACGAACAAGAGGTCATCAGCCTCCCACCCCGCGCGGTCCGCAGCATTGGCCGACGCGCGCTTCTTGATGGCTACTTGGCTCAGCACCCGCCGCAACGCGACGACGGGAAGATGCTTGGGCTCGAACTTGACGAAGAATATGCCCCAGGGTTGCTTGGCCGACAGGGGGCGCAGGCGCTTGATCTCCTGGATCTTTGCAGCGCTTTCGGCGTTGATGCCGAGTTCTTCAGCAGTGTAATCGAAGGTCAATTCCTCAAAATCGTGACTCGCAATGGGCCACCCCATCTCGTCGCGCAAATAGCGAACAAGCTGATCGAATCGCTGAATATCGGCCAACTGTGCTCGGTGATTCACTGCCATCACATCAACCCCCGTTCAATTCCATCCAACACTTTAAAACTGGTTTCACTCCCACCGGAGCGTCAACACGCTTCAAGTAGGTGCTCTTAATATGCTGTTCGATCTTCTTTCTGGCATCCATCAACATCTGTGGCTCAATTTCACAGTGCCGCGGCACTTCGGTATCTGACCGAACATTGGCGACGATTTCCCCAGCATCATCTCGGATATCACGCGTAGTTAGCTGATATAGATACCACTTCACAGTTCCTGCAGATTCCGTGAACTCACCAAAATCCTTGTCGAGTGCCGGTAGTGCGTAGCAGAAGAAAACCGCATCGCCTCCAACCCGGGTTTTTCTTCTACCGCTAAAAATAGACCCAGGAAATCCTGCTAGCTTGGCTTCCAAGGAGGGATCTGCTTGCAAAAGGGACTGATATTCCAAATGCATTTCCTCGACGTCAGTCTTCGTCCCCTCGTAGGCCTGATTGAACTCCCGAAGGGCATCGAAGTCATCTTCTGGAGTTAAGAGCTTCCTACCTTCGATACCCAGTGTCTTAGAAATGAGTAAGGTCTTCTGCGTCACCTTGCTATAAAGCGTCAGAATTTCGTTTAATTCGTCAGGTGGTAGAAAATTCCAAAAACTGACTTTCCCGCGGCTTGGCTTGACATCCGGATGATCGCTTATAAGCCGTTCTTCCACAGCGGGATTCATACGCCGATCCACTCGTCCGATTCGCTGCATGAGCCGTACCGGATTCCAGTGAATGTCATAGTTGATCATCCTCGACGCGTCCTGAAGGTTTAAGCCCTCAGACAATACGTCGGTTGAGATGAGGACACGTATTTCCTTCTTCCCCTGGGCCGCGAGCTCACCTGAAGACGTCCCGTTGTAGTAAGGTGAAAACCGCTTGATGTAGTCCGATCGACTACCTTTCGTGGCGCTGTCGACTTGAGCCACACCAACGATTTCTGCCCGTTCCAGCTCCCGCTTTAGGTAGCGAGCAGTATCCGCAAACTCAGTGAAGATCAGAACCTTTTGCCCCGCTAATTCCTTAGTGCCGAGCAACCGAATCAACTTCTTTAGCTTATCGTCGTGGCGCGGCTGGAACCTTCGAGCCTCCTCGATGAAATGCACCAGTTGGTCAAGATCGCGGTAGGTCTCCGTCAGCATTTCCGGAATGTCGTAATCCTCAGAGTCGAGCCGGACCGTTGCCTCCAGCAACTCTGATGGGATGATATCGCCTTCGTCCAAATCATCATCTTCTTCACCCCACAAGTCACGCTGATGCTGCACCGCATAACCTAGCGCGTCGGCATTTCCGGCCTTCCACCGCTCTAGTTTTTTCTGTTGACCGTCACTTTCGCTGTGCACTTCAACAAACGCCAAAAGCTTCTGAAGCAGCCGCTCGCAGGACACCTCGAATGCTGCGACGGAGCTCTCGAACCGCTTCAGGAAGTTTGTCCTGATAAGTCCGACGACCTGCTTTTGTCGATTCTGATCAAAGGGATCAATAGAGTCGTCGTCCCCTTTGTACCAAGCAAGAGGGTAGTACATCGGCAAGGTAAAAAGAGGATTCTGACGCGTGAAGGCATTCTCGAACATATCGAGCAATTTTCCGTAGGTCGCCCGAATCGAATACTCGGCAACGATGGGCGGCTTACGTTCGGGAAAAACCGCCGCGGCGCCTGTTTCTCGCAACTGACTTTCCCGCGCATAGGCCCTACTACGCTGTACGACCAAATTCTTGAAAACCGTATCCTTAGAAAGGATTTCTTCGGCCTCACCCATGTGCTCCGCGACATCCGTTACGTCATGATCGAAGCGCTTTCTTAGCTCGCGCTCCAACTGACCAAAATGCGCAACGAAGTTGTTTACCCCTAAGGTTCTCGCAAAATACCCAGGGTCTTTTCTGGTAAACAATTCAGCCAAGTGCCGGAAATCGGTTAAGCGATTATTGATAGGCGTAGCCGTAAGCAAAAAAACAGTCTTCGACCTCGCTGATTCATCCAGCATGCCGAACAAGCGAAAATACCTAGAAGGCTCAATATCGTCCCCATTACCCTCCCGACCAGGGTTTCGGAAATGATGCGCTTCATCAATGATCACGGCGTCCGCCAATTCAGCAAGCCGCTTGAAACGCTCCGGAAACTCGCCTTTTCGCCCAAGATCTGTGTGACTGAAAACCGCAAGGTTACTGAAGTCCGCTCCGCCGCCGATATGCGACAGCCACTCCTTCAGATGTGGCTCCCAAACACTTTCCCTAGCGGCCTTTGGTGCAAACAACACCACTCTTTTGTTCTCATGAAGGACCAGTCGCTCAATCAACATTAGGCCCACAAACGTCTTGCCGAGGCCCACGCCATCGCAAAGGAATGCTCCGCCGTGCTGTCGGGCAATTTTTAGCAAAGCCCAGTAGGCTTCTTTTTGATATCGATCAAGCTTTGGGAACATCTTCGACCGCGTCTCATCCCATTCGCTTGCGGTCAGCTCATGGCCTCTAAAGTACTCCTGGAGTGCCTTTGCATAGACCTCAAATGGCGAATATTCGCGAACATGCTTGGTTATCACTTCAATCACTGCGTCGGTGATTTCGATGGCATCCGCCCAATGAATTTCGAACCATTCCTGCAATTGCGCCACTTCTCGAGCGCTTTGGATCTGAACATTTAGTTCGATATTTTCAGTCAATCCGGGCTTCGTAAAGTTACTTGATCCCACAAGCGCTTGCGAACCAATGACAGCCATTTTCGCGTGAGTGATATAGGCCTTCGCATGGAACTTGTCCTTGTCGTACACCCGGCACTCAATCTGTCCAGTCTTTAGTCCATCGATGATGGCCTGTACGCGCGAAAGGAATGGATTCGGTGTTTTCTGCTGCTCCAAACTTTCATCAAGCGCTTTGGCGATGGTTGCCTTGACTGCTTCGAGCAGTAGCTTCCGTGTTCGATGGGTCATTTCCGAACCCATCAGAATCCGAATCTTCTCAAGGTTTTGCCACTTGCCATCCAGCGCAAGTAAGGCCCCTATTTCAAAAAATCCGGTGGCTATATCGAAGCCCTTGGAGATTCCGCACCACTCCTCCAAGTATCGCAAACCGGTCCAACCGTAGACACTGTTGTCCACGATGAAAAGTTCGCGTCCATTGCTGTCGGATATCGATGTCTTAGCGACCATGCATACGCCCCATTAGATTTCCCGCCGGGTAACTGAGGAGTTAACCTCGCCGGACAACCAATCGTATAACAGGCTTTATGCTTTTCCGCCTAATAGGCGACGTCGATGCGCTGACGGCTGTCGACCCGATCGAGCGAGGACACTACAAAGCCCCTTCAAAACAGGGCATTCGTAGGGTCTATGGTGCCGGCTGAGGGAATCGAACCCCCGACCTTCTGATTACAAATCAGTTGCTCTACCAACTGAGCTAAGCCGGCGCGGGCGCATTCTAACCGGCTAGCGGCTTCCCTGCTGAAGCAGCTTCACTTGGGGCATCTACGGGTGCATCTGCTGGTGGTGTCGCTACTGGTTCCTGGCTCGGCGCTTCGCTCGGCCCGGCCACGGTGGCGCACTGGCCTTGCGTCAGGCCGGCCAGTGTCAGCTTGCCGGGCAAGCGGGTTACATCCAGCGCGGCTTGGCCGGCGGGCAGGTCCACATCCAGCCAGCCGGCGGCGGGTTCGCCTTCGGTGCGTGCGCGCGGCGCGAAGCCGGCGGTGGTCAGCGCCACGCGCCATATCTCTTGCGGCTGCGGTTCCTTGAAAGGGCCCAGGCTAATGCAGTGCGGCGCCACGGCCGCCAGTGCGCCAGGCTCGCTGGCCAAGTGCAGCGTGGGCACGGTGGCTTTTTCCGCCTCCAACGGCGGCGGCTGGGGCCGGTCCACCAAGCGGGCCCAGCCCAGGAAGGCCACGTTCAGCAACAGCAGGCAGGCAAACCAGGTACGCATGGTCTTAATAATGCCGCAAACCGTCGCGTCTTGCCGCAGCCATCACCGCCAGGCCCTGCAGCACCAGGTCCGGCTGCAGCTCTATGCCCGCTATTCCTTCGGGCCACGGGTTCTTGGGTAAGCGTTCAGCCACGGCTTCGGCGCCGCCGCCCGTCAGGCACAGCCACACAGCGGCGCCGGTGCGTGCCGCGAAGTCCTGCGCTGAACGTTGGGCCAGCGCTGCCGCGGCCAGTAAACCGCCTTCGCGCATGGCCCCGCCGGTGTTCACGCCCAGCCCTTCACGTACTTGCGGTTCGGCTTGGCGTGCTGCGGCGCCTATGCGCGCGGTGCGGGTTACCAAGGCATCCATCATCAGTTCGGGGCCGGGCACCAGCAGTCCGCCGTGGTGTTGGCCATGGGCATCCAGCAGGTCCAGCGTCAGCGCCGTGCCCACGCCCACAATGCATGTGGCGGCTGGGCGCTGCGAACGCGCGGCCAGCAGGCCCAGCCAGCGGTCCACGCCCAGCAGCTCGGGCTGCGCATAGCCACTGCGCACGCCGCAGGCTTCGGCGGTGCTCTGCATGCGGTAAGGGCGGCAGCCCAGTAGCGTGGCGGCGTGCACCACGGCAGCGGCCAGTGTTTCATCGGCCACGCAGGAAAGCAGCGCGTCACAGGGTTCGGGGTTGCCGCCCCACCCCGCCGCGAACTGTTCGGCCAGCGTTCCAGCGTTCACTTCTGCTACTGGCAGCACGCCGTCCAGCGGCACACCGGCCGGGCCTGGCAGCCAGCGCCACTTCAGGCGGGTATTGCCCACGTCTACCAGCAGCGTCATGGGCGCTTCCGCATGTGCACCACTTCGCCGGCGTAGATGGGCTCCACGCGGTCTGGCGCGGTGCGCACCTGCAGCGCGCCGTCCAGCGCTATGCCGCAAGCGGTGCCGCTGCGTTCGCGTTCGCCTTCCTGCCAGCGCACTTCGCTGCCTGCCAGCGCGTCGGCGTCGCTCCACTCGGCGTGGAAGGGCGCGAACCCTTCGGCCGTGAACTGCATCAGCATGGCGTGCAGTTCGGAAGCGAGGGCGGCGGCAAGGGCGGTACGGGTGGGCAAGGTGGGGGTGGCCAGTGCTGTGTTTGGTGAGGCACCGGCCGGCTGGGCCTGCGCCGCAGCGCTCGCCACTGAATGCGCCACGGCCTCCAGGTCCGTCAGCTCCAGCCCCGTGGCGGCCACGGCTTCGCGCGTGGCGGCCGGCACTTGCACGTTCAGGCCTATGCCCAGCACCACATACGCGGGGCCGCCCGCTTCCGCGCGCAGCTCCAGCAATATGCCGCCCAGCTTCTGGCCGTTCACCAGCAAGTCGTTGGGCCACTTCAGTTGCACGGGCGCGGCCAAGCCAAAGCGCGCGAGCGTGCGGCGCACGGCCACGCCAGTGGCCAGGCTAAGCGCGCCCAGCCCGGGGGGCAGCGTACTGAACGCCCAAGAAAACGAAAAGCACAGGCCGGCAGCGAAGGGGCTTTGCCAGGCGCGGCCGCGGCGGCCACGGCCGGCGGTTTGGTATTCGGCGAGGCACAGGTCGAAGGCGCCGGGTGGCAGCGTGTTCACGGCCAGCAGGTGGGCGTTGGTACTGGCCAGCTCCGCGTGCACCTGCACATCGCGCACGGCAGCGCGGGCGGGGGCGTCGAGCGCTTCGCGGAGCGCGGTGGCATCCAGCAACGAGAGCGGGCGCGGCAGCCGGTAGCCCTGGCCGGCGGCGCTTTCCAGTTCAAGGCCCCAGTCCGGCAGGTGCGCAGCGTGCTTCCACACGGCCGTGCGCGAAACGCCCATGGCTTCGGCGATGGTCTCGCCGCTGTGCCAAGCGCCATCCTTTAGCGCCTGCACCAAGGCCAAGCGCCGTTGCGTGCCTTCAGCGGCCACGGGCTAAGGGTTCCCTGAAATGGCGCGTAGGTGGCGTGCGGAGCGCATAGCGTGCACAGCCACGGGCTAGGCTTTCGGCGCGAACAGCCACAACTTGCGGGCGCGGTTTTCGGTGCCGGCCCGCATGCGGGCGAAGTTGCTGCGGTGGGCCCAGGCCACGAAGGCTGTCAGGGCCAGCGAAAGACACAGCGTGGCCAACGGCGCCTGGGCCAGCCAAGCCTGCACCGGCAGCGTGGCCATGGCCACGGTGGTGCCGAAGCCCACGAAGCCCGTGGCGCACACCACCACGAACCACGCGGCCAAGGCGGGCAGCACGAACGCGGGCGCTAGGCCCAGCAGCGCGCCTATCACCGTCGCTGCGCCCTTACCGCCGCGGAACCCGTACCACACGGGGAACACATGGCCCACCACAGCCGCCGCGGCACAGCCGGCCGCCAGCCAGTCGCGGGAGGGCACGCCGGTTTCCATTTCGAGCGGCGAGATGCCGGGCAGCGCCAAGGCAGGCAGCACGCCGGCCGCGAACCAGCCCTTGGCCACGTCGATAACCACAACGCCCAGCGCAAACGCCTTGCCCTGCGTACGCAGCGCATTGGTGCCGCCGGCGTTGCCGCTGCCTTGTTCGCGGATGTCCACGCCCTTCAAGCGGCCAATCAGCAGCGCGCCCATGAGCGAGCCGAGCAGGTAGGCCATTAGCCATTTCAGTGCTAGTTCGAGCATGGCGCCAGTATAGAGTTTATGGAGGGAAGCAAAAGAGTGACGGTGGTGCCCTTGCCCGCTTCGCTTTGCAGGCGCAGGTCCCCGCCCGTTTGCCGCGCGAACCCTTGCACCATGCTCAGGCCCAGGCCGCTGCCTTCGCCGGGCAGGCGCGTGGTAAAGAACGGCTCCACCGCTTGCGCCAACACGCCCGCGGACATGCCGCAGCCGTTGTCTTCCACGGCTACCGCCACATACGTGCCCGGGGGCAGCAGAGGCCAGTGTTCGTCCGCGCCCACCACTTCCACGGCGTGGGCAGCAATGCGGATGTGGCCAATGGCGGTATTGCCAGTAAGACCGTCGGCGGCCGAGCCTTTGCCCCGCGCCTCCACCGCATGCCGCGCGTTCGCCACCAAATTGATCAATGCCGTAACCAACCCTGAGCGGTCCGCCAAAAGCGCCGGAACCCCGGGGGCCAACGCCAGGTCCAGCTGCGCCTCGCCGGCCGCGTTTTCCAGCAGCGCCACGTTCGCTTCCAGAAACGGCCCGAACTCTATGCGTACCGGGTTCAGGTTCTGGCGGCGGCCGAACGACATGAGCTGGTACGTCAGGTCCGCGCCCGTGCGGGCGGCCTCGCCTGCTTCGTCCACCAGCGCAGCCGCAACGGGGTCCGCCGCAACGCTCGCGCGGTTCCGCAAACGGATGGTGGCTTGCTGCACCATATTGATAAGCGTGTTGAAGTCCTGCGAAACGCCCGCGGTCAGGCGGCCGAGCGCTTCCAGCCGGCGCTTGTGGTCCAGTTCGCGTTCCAGCGCGGCTTGCTTGGTGGTTTGCACTTGCAGCGCTTGCTGGTGGTTGGCCAGTTCCACGGCCAGCTTCGCGCGCTGCCGTTCGAAGCGGCGCGAACGCCACCAACCGAACCCGGCCAACAGTGCCAGCAAGGCGACCAAGATGGCCGCGTTGCGTTGCGTGGTCATCTGCCGGCTTTTGGCTTCTACTGCGGCTTCGCGGTCGCGCAGGCTGGCCATCTCGCGCTCGCGTCGGTCGGCGTCCAGTTGCGTGCTCAAGAACGCCAGTTGTTCACGCGCTTGGTCCGCCTGCAGCCGCGTGTGCGCTTCCAAGGCCAGTTGCAGAAAGCGCGCGCCTTCCTTCACCTCGCCACGCTTCAGCAGCAGGTCGCCGGTGCGGGCGAAGGCGTCGGCACGCGCACCGGCCAAGGTGTTGTTGGTGGCGTCGATGTTCTTCAGCACGGCCAGCGCGTCGTTGGTCTTGCCGTTGGCTACCAAGGCATCGGCTAGCGTTAGCTCCGCAAACGCGCGGCGCACCGCGGAGTTGTGCACCAGTTCCACGCCGTGCCGGGCAGACACCAAGGCCGCCGCGTTGTCTTGCAAGGCTAGCTGCGTTTCCGCCAGCGCCACGTACAAGTGGCCCAGCACACGCGCGTCTGCATTGGCGGCCCCCGGCATTATTCGTTCCAGCAAGGTCTGCGCCTCCTTGGCGCGCCCCAGTTGCACCAGGCTTTGCGCCTCGATGGCGTGCAGCACGAACGCTATCTGCGTGTTCTTCGCGGCGGTGGCGAGCGGCAGCCCGGAAAGCGCGCGCAGCAAGGCGGCGCCCGGCTGCCGGTTCGCTATATGCAACATACCCAGGTTCGTGGCGGCCAAAGCGGCCACGCCCGGCTCGCGTGCGTCCGTGGCCAACTTGAAAGCGTCAGCGTAGTGGCGCGTGGCTTCAGTGGTAATGCCTGCCGTTTCGGCGGCGATACCTAGCGTATTCACAGTCACCGCCACCATCGCGGCGTCGTTGGCTTTCTCGGCGGCCAGCTTGCCTTCGCGTAGCAAGGCCGCGGCTGTGGCAGGGTCGGCGGCTTCAATCGCCAGCAAGGCCGACATACGCAACGCAATGGCCAAAGCACGCGGTGAATTCGCGGCGCGCGCCAGGCTAACGGCCCAACCGCAGGCCTCCACAGCCTCCTTGCGGCTTTTCAGGCGGTAGTAGGCACGGCAAAGGACGCTCTCGGCGGCGCTGCGGCGCGCGGACTCGCTGGAACGAACCGCGGCACGAACGGCAGTGGCGCGCGCGAGCAACTCCGGCGCCGGCAAACTGTCTTGAATGGTGAGTTGCGCCGCAGCCGAAAGGACGGCATCGGGCGTGGCGCGGGCCCAGTCGAGGGGCGCAGCGTGGCCCGTTGCTGCGGCACCCAGAAGGGCAGCGGCCACGACCGCAGACAGGAAATAACGGAACCCCATCGAGCGATGTTGGTGCCTTACCGCAAAAGAGGCAAGCCACTGCCGCAGAAACCGGGCGGAAACAGGCCAGAAACAGGCATTCACTGACGCTAGAAAGACAAAACCCCGCCCAGCTAATGCTGGACGGGGTTCTGAATTGGGACCCTGGCGACGACCTACTCTCACATGGCCTACGGCCACACTACCATCGGCGCTGAACGTTTTCACTTCCGAGTTCGGAAAGGGATCGGGTGGTTCCCGCTCGCAATAATCGCCAGGGAATTCTGGAGGTTGTAGCGGGAGCTTCGCTGACGAAGCTCTGGCTTCAACCGATTGATCGTGATGACGTCGCAACACAGGCGACTGATGTTCGCATTTGCAAGTGACTTAGCACATGCCCAGCATCTTAGCGCACACAAGGTGGCCAGACTGCTTGGGGTTATATGGTCAAGCCTCACGGGCAATTAGTACTGGTTAGCTGCACGCATTACTGCGCTTCCACACCCAGCCTATCAACGTCGTAGTCTCCGACGGCCCTTCAGGGGTATCAAGTACCCAGCGAGAACTAATCTTGGGGGGGGCTTCCCGCTTAGATGCTTTCAGCGGTTATCCCGTCCGTACATAGCTACCCGGCAATGCCACTGTGGTGACAACCGGAACACCAGAGGTACGTTCACTCCGGTCCTCTCGTACTAGGAGCAACTCACCCTCAATTCTCGAACGCCCACGGAAGATAGGGACCGAACTGTCTCACGACGTTCTGAACCCAGCTCGC
>CALQLF020000095.1 GCA_943331345.2 Candidatus Planktophila lacus
AGCGTGAGACCGCAAAGTTCGCGTACCGGGTACTTCAGCATCGAGAAGTTCGCGGCGCGCTGCCATTCGCCGGCCTTCAATGCCGTGTCGTATTCGCGCAGATGGTGCGTCAACGCCAGAATGACACCCCACACATGCTGCGCCACGCTCTGAGTGCAGTAATCCCGGATGTTGCACACGGCAATGCCGCGCTCGCGGGCGGCTGCTAGGTCGATGTTGTTCACGCCCGTGGCCGTCAGGCCAATGAACTTCAGGCTGGGTGTGGCCGCCATCAGCTCAGCGTCGATGCGTACCTTGTTGGTCAGCACCACTTCCATGCCGGCAATCCGCGCGGCTACGGCTGCTTCGGCCGTGTTGTCGTGGCAGACAAGGCCCGGGGCCACCGCCTCGAGTGAACGGGCATTCAGGCCGTCGCCCAACGTGGCGAAGTCGAGAAACACGGCGCGAAGTGTTGATGCGTTCATTCCTGGTACCAGTCCTTGGCGCGCGCCACGGCGCGTGCCCATTGGGTCATGCGGGCGGCAGCCGCCTCGCGGGAGATAGTGGGCAGGAAGCGACGGTCTTCCTGCCAGTGGGTGGCTACTTCAGCCGCGGAAGCCCAGTAGCCCACACCGAGCCCGGCGAGATACGCCGCTCCGAGTGCCGTGGTTTCCGTCACGCGCGGGCGCACCACGGGCACACCGAGCAGGTCCGCTTGGAACTGCATCAGCAAGTTGTTCGCGGTGGCGCCGCCGTCCACGCGCAGTTCACGCAAGGGTTCCGGCGCATCCGCCTGCATGGCGCCGAGCAACTCGGCACTTTGGAAGGCGATAGACTCCAGCGCGGCACGGGCGATGTGCGCGCGGTTAGTGCCACGCGAAAGACCGATGAGCAGGCCACGCGCTTGGGCATCCCAGTGCGGGCTACCCAGGCCCGTGAATGCCGGAACACAGTAGACGCCGCCGCTGTCAGGCACGCTGGCGGCTAGTGCTTCCACATCGCTAGATTTGTCGATGATGCCAAGGCCGTCGCGAAGCCATTGCACCACGGCACCCCCAACGAACACGCTGCCTTCCAGCGCGTAGGTCAGCGCCGGCGGTGAACCTAGCCCCCAAGCTACCGTGCCCAGCAGGCGATGCTGCGAGACCACGGGCTGGCTACCGGTGTTCATGAGCAGGAAGCAGCCGGTGCCATAGGTATTCTTCGCCATGCCCGGCGTGAAGCAGGCTTGACCGAACAAAGCGGCTTGCTGGTCGCCCGCAATGCCTGTGATGGGTACGCGGCAACCAGCGATGTGCGCTGCTGGCCGCGGGCCGTTCCATTGCGCGTCCAGCGAGGAAGGCACGACGACCGGCAGCACAGCGGCAGGTACGCGCAGCAAGGCAAGCATCGCTGGGTCCCACTCCCCGGTGCGTAGGTTCAGCAGGAGCGTGCGGCTGGCATTGCTCGCGTCGGTGACATGGTGTTTGCCGCCGGTCAGGTTCCACACCAGCCAGCTGTCGACGGTGCCGAAGGCCAGTTCGCCTCGCTCGGCACGTTCGCGGGCGCCCGGCACATGGTCGAGAATCCACGCCAGCTTGGTGCCTGAAAAATACGGGTCTAGTCGCAGACCGGTAGCGGCCGTGACAGCCGGTTCATGGCCTGCGGCCACCAAGGCGCTGCAGGTGTCGGCAGTGCGGCGGTCTTGCCAGACAATGGCGCGGTGGATGGGTTCGCCCGTGCGCCGGTCCCACACTACGGTGGTCTCGCGCTGGTTGGTAATGCCCACGGCGGCCAACTGCTGCGGCTTCAGGCCCGCCTTGGCCAGCACCTCCGTGATGGTGGCCGCTTGCGTGGCCCAGATTTCCTGCGCGTCGTGTTCCACCCAACCCGAGGCCGGGAAGTGCTGCGTGAATTCCTGCTGCGCCACGGCGACGATGCCGCCGTGGTGGTCGAACAGGATGGACCGGGAACTGGTGGTGCCCTGGTCGAGGGCGAGAATGAACTGGCTCATGACGCCGCATCATACGGCGCGCCACAGCCGAATGGATTTACCAGTGGAAGGAAAACCCCGCCTGCAGCTGGCGCGGTGCACCGGGCAGGATGCCGCGCGAGAGGTCAGCAATGTATTCGCGGCCCAGCAAGTTCTTCGCCGCCACATGGACCTGCATTTTGCCTTCCAGCAGTTCCTGATTGACCGCCAAGTTCACTACCGTGTAGCCGGCCATGCGACCGCGCTGACCGTCGGCGGTGAGGGCGATGGTATTGAGGTCGTCGCCGTACATCGCTCCCGTGTGGGCCAGCTCTACTTGTGCGCCAAAGCCAGTCGGGCCCTCTACGCCCAAAGACCACGTACCGGTATGACGTGGCGCGTAGGGCAGCCGATGCCCGCTGACGGAGGTCGCGGTGTAGCCGCTGATGGTCGAATTGCGTACGCCGAGATAGCGGGCTTCCTCCAGCCAAGTCCAAGCGAGGCGCGTCCAGCCATTCCAGCCGCTACCGAAAAGGTTGGAGCGGTCGAGGGTGGCGAGCAGTTCAGCGCCTTGATGCAGCGTGCGGCCTGCGCTGGTCAGTGTCGCGCCCGAGCCGCCAGCGGCACTCGCCGGCACGATCTGGTTCGCGAAATCCATGCGGAATACCGTGGCCTCCAGCGAGACGCCGGGCACGGGCTGTGTGCGAACGCCGAGTTCGCTGTTCCACGAGCGCTCCGCACCAAGGTCCACCGTGCCGCCGGCGTTGGTCACTATGTCTTCCACTCGCGGCGGTGAGAACCCACGGTGCAGGCCCGCGAACCAGCTCGTTTGCGCGTTCGTTTGCCAAAGGAGCCCGAGACCGGGAATGACTTGGGAAACGGTGGTGCTGCCGTAGGCGCGGTTCAGGTGGTTGGTGCGCGAGAAGCGCATGTGCTCATACCGTACGCCTGGAACCACGCTCAGCGGCCCGGCACGGAGCGCGAGCTGAATGTAGCCACTGCGTGCCATGACGTCGCGGGAGTTGTCTTCGCGCAGACCGGCATTCACCCCGGTGCCAGGGGTACGCGAGGTGGGCGTGTCGCCATTGATCTGCAGCCGGTCCTGCGTTTCGCGGTGCACGCGCGCGCCTGCCTGCAGGTCTACTTCCAGGCTGCCGAGGGTGCCGGTCCACGCAAGCCGCGGCTCGAGGCCTAGCGTGCTGTACTCGCGCAGCCGCCCTTCGTTGCCGCAGGTGGTGTTCAGGTTCGCCAAGCCACCGCAAGCCGGGTCGCTGGCATCGCTCGGGCGTTGCGCGCTGTTGCTGGACTGCCGCCACCAGTCGCGATGAAACGCGGTGTAGTACGCGGAGGTGGTGAGCGTTGTACTGGGAGCCATTTGCCAGCCGTGGGTGACAGACACCGCCTGACGGTCCAAAGCGAAACGGTCGTTGCTGAACGGGTTGCCGCGAGGATTCAGGCGGTATTCGGCCAGCGTCAGGCCGCTGTAGCTCACCTGCGAATCTTCGCGCAGGGCGCTCAGTCGTAGCGTCAACTGCTGCGTATCCGAGAGGGATTGGACTAACTTGAGACCGACATCGCCTTGTTCGAGGTCTGTGCGTGCCCGTGCGCCATCGCTGTGCTTCCACGTCCCGTTGAACATCACGCCGGTATCGCCAAGCGGCAGGAGCTGGAAGGTGTTACCGACTTCGGCGTGCACTTCGCGGAAGGCATTGGTGCCGCCGGTGAGATTGAAACGTCCACCGAGGGTAGTGGGCGGTGCAGGCGTGATGTAGTTGATGACACCGCCTACGGTATGTGGCCCGAACAAGACCTGCCCCGAGCCCTTCAGGACCTCGATACGTTCAAAGCGGTCTACGGGCGGGTGGTAGTAGGTGGCGTTGTCGCCGTAGGGGCCGTAAGCGAGCGGGAGCCCATCTTCCAACAGCAGGATTTTCGCGGAACGGGTCGGGTTCAGGCCGCGCAGCCCGATGTTGGGACGCAGCCCAAGCCCTTCTTCGTCGCGGGCGTAAACGCCAGGAACTTTGCGCAAGGCCTCGTTCACGGAGAGCACGTGGGCAGCGTCCAACTCGGCGCGCTCCAGTCGGTCCGCTGCGCCAGGCACGCGCATCCGTTGGCTGCGGTTGCCCACTACCACCACTTCCGCGAGGGGCTGGCTAGACGGCTCGTGGGCAGCGGCTGCGGGCTTGACAGCGGAGTGCGCCAGTCCGGAGGTACTGGCAATGGCAGCCAGGGTGAGGGTGGCGGCCAAGGTGGGGCGGGAGTTCGGCATTGCGGCAATCCAGGGAACTGAGTGACTTCCGAGGATTGAACGTTAATACGAATCATTCGTATTAGTCAATAAGAATGATTCTTGTTTGTGAGAGGGGTAGGTAGGTGCCGGCCGGCGGGAAACGGGTGGTTGCGAGCAGGCTCGCTTGAGTTTGGCGGCAAAAAACTACGCCTCGCGGCCCTAGGGGGTGTTCGTTCCGTTGAAGTTCTCGGCCAACTCCCGGATGAGGCGCTCAATGTTGCTGCGGATGGCACCCGCGCTAGCCACTTTCAGGCGCTCCCCTCCGAGGAACGCGTCGCCAAGCCCGGCCGTGTAAGGCGTCACCACCTGGGTTTGCAGTGCCGTTTCCCCGGACGCGCGCTCCTTCAGGCTGTAGTCCACCACGGCGGTCACCTGCAACTTCGTACCAAAGGCCGGCTGCCGCAGTCGTTGCAAGTCGGCTACCAAGACGTACTGTCCGACGTTCGGCCCGGTCGCCAGCAGGTTGGCGGCGGCTAGTGAATCGTGTAGGGCTCGAGCGAAATCGTCGTTGCCAACCTTCGGCATCCACAGGGCGTGGGTGTCCTGTCCGCCGCTTACCTTGCCAATGACGATGTTGTGCTTCAGCGCCGGCGGCACTGGAATACCGGCGACAGCTTCGGCGGAGACCGCCAAGGCAGGGGCGCGGGCCGCGGTAGTGCAGCCAGACAAGGGCCCGACCAAAGCCAGCAGCAATAGCAGGGCAGGGCGGAGCGGGGGTACCCTTCCGTTGGTGGTTTGGGTCATGGTCGGTGCCTCGTTGGCAAGGTTGAGAAGTGGAAGACGCTCCAGGGACTTTCCGCCACTGCCTTGGTGCGGGTCGGTACGACGGCGAACCCGATTCGCACCCCAAAGGCGCTTGTTTGGGGGTGGCTGATTTGCCGCGTGGTTTTAATGCAACGCCTGGGCGGTCGTGGTGCTTGCTCGTCAGTTAAGGCGTGGCTGTCCTTTAGTAGAAAGGCTTGGCTGTCCTTTGTTTTGCGGATTCGCGAATCCTGTCGTAATCTAACCACCTGTTTTAGAAAACTGGGGATCACTATGCGCGCCCGCAAGACCAAGACTCTTTCTAACGTCGTTTCCCGTCGTCCCATGGCCTATTCGCCCATTGCGGCGGCGGTCATGCTGGCACTCGGCAGTCAGGCCGTCTGGGCCCAGGACGCTGCCGGCGAACTGGAAGAGGTCGTGGTCACTGCGCAGAAGCGCAGTGAAAAGATGCAGGACGTGCCCATCAGCATGGAGGCCATGGGTAACCAGAAGCTCGAGGAACTGAACGTTCAGAGCTTCGAGGACTACGCCAAGCTGCTGCCGAGCATCTCGGCGACGCCTTCCGCGTTTACGGGTGTCGGTTTCACCAAGGTCTACATGCGCGGCATCGTTACCGGCGGTGACGGTCAGGCCACCACCTCGCAGCCGAGCGTAGGCACCTACCTCGACGAGCAGCCCATCACCACCGTTCAGGGCAACTTGGACATTCACCTGTACGACATCGCTCGCGTCGAAGCGCTGGCGGGTCCGCAGGGCACGCTGTATGGCGCCAGCTCGCAGGCGGGCACCATCCGTATCATCACCAACAAGCCGGATGCTTCGGGTTTCTCTGCTGGCTATTCGCTGGAAGGCAACACCGTCGACAATGGCGGCCAGGGCTATGTGGCCGAGGGCTTCGTCAATATCCCCCTCGGCGAGAAGGCCGCGGTGCGTTTGGTGGGCTGGAAGTCGAAGACGGGCGGCTGGGTGGACAACGTCCGCGGCACCCGCACCTATCGCGGCGACATCAGCACCACTGCTGACGACATCACTGTCGACAACGTGGCTTACGCCAAGGACAACTACAACACGGTCGACACCACCGGTGCGCGCGCTGCGTTGCGCGTCGAGCTGAACGACAATTGGACGCTCACCCCGTCCGTGCAGATGCAGGAACAGAAGGGCAAGGGTGCCAGCGGCGACGACCTCAGCAGTTTCGCGCCCGGCGACTACGCCGTGAAGCACTTCCGTGCCGAATACGCGAACGACAAGTGGTACCAGGTCGGCCTCACCGTTGAAGGCAAGATTGGCAACTTCGACCTGACGTACTCGGGTAACCACCTCCACCGCGATGTGGATGCCTCGTCCGATTACTCGGACTACACCTACTGGTACGACAACCTCTACACCTCGGGCTATTTCGCTGGCCTGTTCGTGAACAATGCCGGGCAGCGTGTCGACCCGTCGCAGAGCTATATCAACAACGACGGCTACAGCAAGCAGAGCCACGAAATCCGCATCAGCTCTTCGCAGGAAAATCGCCTGCGCGGCCAAATCGGTCTTTTCTACCAGAAGCAGAAGCACGACTTCCAGGAGTCGTTCGGCAATATCCCGGGCTTGGCCAACATCTACCTGATGAACCAGGACGAACCGAACGGCAAGCAATTCCCGGGCGTGGTCTACCTGAACAGCATGGACCGTGAAGACACCGACAAGGCGGTCTTCGGTTCCTTGGCCTACGACCTGACGGACAAGCTCGAAGTCTCTGTCGGTATGCGCTTCTTCAAGCCCGAAGTGACCGTCAAGGGCTTCTTCGGTTACGGCTTGGGCTACAACCCGTCGCGTGCACCGACCGGCACCGAGCCAGGTGCTGTCGCCAATGGTGGCTCGGGTGCGTTCTCGCCGAATGGTCAGGGCTGGTCCCGCAACGGCGAATGGCGCTGCAAGTCGCAGGTTTCCTACAAGGACGCGCCTTGCTTGAACGTGGACAAGGGCATCGCCGAAAGCGATCACATCAGCCGCTTCAACCTGCGCTACAAGGCCACGGACGACGCGATGATGTACGTGACCTGGTCCGAGGGCTACCGTCCGGGCGGCATTAACCGCAACCCGTTCGCCGGCGACTACAAGTCGGACTTCCTCACCAACTACGAGTTCGGCTGGAAGACGGAATGGTTCAACCGTACCTTGCAGTTCAACGGCGCGTTGTTCTTGCAGAAGTGGAAGGACTTCCAGATTGGCTTCCAGGGCGCCAACGGCATCACGCAGGTGGACAACGGTCCTTCGGCTGAAGTGAAGGGTGCGGAAATCCAGTTGATGTGGCTCGCCAGTGAAAACCTGCTCATTTCCAGCTCTACGGCGTTCTACAAGTCGAAGCTGAAGAGTGACTACTCGAACTTCGATGCCGCCGGCAACGTTGTCGACGTGAACGCACCTGCGGGTACTCGGCTGCCGATCACCCCGAAGTTCAAGGGCAGCCTCTTGGCTCGCTACAAGTTCAACGTTGGTGACTACGAAGGCCACGTGCAGGGTTCGCTTGCGCATTCTGGTTCCGCTGCTTCGCGCTTGAACATCGCTGATAACGCCGTTGTCGGCGACATCGAGGCGAACACCACTCTGGATGTGAGCACCGGCGTCGAAAGGGGCAACTACTCCTTGGAACTGTTCGTGCAGAACCTGACCAACGAGAACGCAGCGCTCTACAAGACGGCGCAGTGCACCGACCAAGTCTGTGGCGGTGTGCAGTCCTACGGCGTGCGTCCGCATCCCCGCACCATCGGTATCAAGTTCAATCAGAAGTTCTGATTCCGGGTGCAGGAACCGACCGGTACGCTCGAGGCAGCTGTAGCGCAAACGCTGCGGCTGCTCGAGCAAGACGCCGCGCTTGCTGCCGAGCAGGCGCGGGAAATCTTGCGGGTGGTGCCGGGGCATCCGCCGGCGTTGCTGTTGTTGGCCGCCGCTTATCGGCGTTCCGCTCAGCCTGTTTTGGCGTTGGAACTGCTAGAGCCGCTCTCGCGGCAGCAAGCCAACTGGGCTCCCGCACAATTTGAGTACGCGCTCGCACTGGCGGCAGTCGGGCGCGGTGATGCTGCCATTTCCGCTTTGCGGCATGCGCTGCGGCTGAGTCCTTCCCATCCTGAAGCCTGGCGTTTGCTGGCGGACCATCTGATGGCGGTGGGCGATACCGCCGGCGCCGACGAGGCTTACACACGCCATATTCAGTGCGCCACGCGTAGTCCCATGTTGCAGCAGGCAGCCACTGCCATGCTGGCTAACGACATCCCGCAGGCCGAACGGGTGTTGAAAGAGCACCTAAAGCAGGCACCCACCGACGTGGCAGCCATCCGCATGCTCGCGGAAGTGGCAGTGCGTTGTGGTCAGGATGAGGCGGCTGAACGTTTGCTGACGCGCTGCCTCGAACTGGCACCGGCCTTCGCGGCGGCTCGCTACAACTACGCGGTCCTGCTGCATCGGCAAAACAAGGCCAGCGAGTCGCTGGCGGAGATTGAGCGACTGCTAGAGGCGGAGCCCGCCAACCCCAGTTATCGCAATCTTCACGCCGTGGTGCTCAGTCGCGTGGGCGAGGGGGCACGCTCCACGGCGATTTACGCCAAGTTGCTCGAGGAGTACCCCGGCAATGCCAAGGTGTGGCTTAGCTATGGCCATGTGCTCAAGACCGAAGGGCGGCAGGAAGACTGCATCAAGGCCTACCGCGAATGTCTACGCTACGAGCCCACCTTGGGCGAGGCCTACTGGAGCCTCGCCAATCTGAAAACCTTCCGGTTCACGGCGGAAGATCTGGCGGTCATGCGGAAGCGGGTCGAAGACACTTCGCTGGAAGCTGTCGACCGGGTGCATTTCCAATTCGCACTGGGCAAGGCCTGCGAGGATGCGGGCGACTACGTCGATTCGTTCCACCATTATGAGCGTGGTAACACGCTGCACCGGGCGAGCAACCGCTATGAAGCGGACCAGAACTCTGCCCGCGTGCAACGGTTGCGGCAGGTATTCACTCGCGACTACTTCGCGCAGCGCCAAGGCATGGGCCACGCGGCCCGCGACCCTATCTTCATCGTTGGCATGCCCCGTGCCGGCTCGACGCTGCTCGAACAAATTCTCTCGAGCCATTCCGCCGTGGAAGGCACTTCCGAGTTGCCCGACATCATCGCCATCGCCCGTGAGTTGCGTGGCGACGGCGAGGGCGCCGAGATTGGCGCTTACGGTGAAGCCCTCGCTGCACTGGGCCCCGAGCAGTTGCAGCGCCTCGGTGAAGACTACCTGCAGCGCACGCGTGTGTATCGCAAGACAGATCGCCAGTTGTTCATCGACAAGTTGCCTAATAATTTCCTGCATGTGGGGCTCATCCACAGCATCCTGCCAAACGCGAAGATCATCGACGCGCGCCGCCATCCGCTCGGTTGCTGCCTGTCGAACTTCAAACAGTTCTACGCTCGGGGCCAGCGCTTCAGCTATGGCCTGACGGATGTCGGCCGTTACTACCACGACTACGTGGCTTTGATGGCGCACTTCGATACGGTGCTGCCGGGGCGCGTGCATCGCGTTATCTATGAACAGTTGGTAGACGACACCGAGGCGGAAGTGCGGCGCTTGCTGGACTACTGCGAACTACCGTTCGAAGAGGGCTGCCTGCGCTTCTTCGAAAATGCGCGCCCTGTGCGCACCGCCAGTTCGGAGCAGGTGCGACGCCCCATCTACCGCGAAGGCGTGGACCAGTGGCGCAACTACGAGCCCTGGCTGGAACCGCTGCAAACGGCGCTAGGCCCGGTGCTGGTGGCGTACCCGGAAGTGCCCGCAGAGTTTCGCTAAGCCGGGGGATGGGGCAGCCGTTCGGCCCGCCAATGTCGCCGTTCTCGCGGCATTGACGCCGGCAAAACACAGGGGTAATTTACCCGTGTCTTCAACACGGAAGTTGCCCATGAAAGAACCGCTCTTCGACGAATCCGCCGCCCGTCGTACCGTCAGCCTAACGCTCAACTCGGACCTCTACGCCCGCGCGAAAGAAGCCGGCATCAACGTTTCTCGCGTGGCCGAGCAGGCCTTGGCGGGCGCCTATGCGGAAAAGGCCCGCGAAGCCCTGCGCGCGCAGATGGCAGAGGATATCCGCGCTCTTGACGCGTTCGCGGAAAAATACGGGTCGTTCACCGATGAAATGGAAGCTTGGGAGGCCACCCTCGATGAGCCAGTTTGACGTTTATCCCAACCCGGTCGGGCGCAGCAGTGCTTATCCCTACGTAGTGCAGTTACAGTCGGATGCCACAGCGCTCAATTCACGGGACGTCGTCATTGCGCCCCTCATCCCACTGACCCCGCTACGAACTGGCGGTACGGTACTGCTCCCGGCCGTGCAAGTCGCCGGCATCGAATATCGTGTTGCGGTTCCCATGCTTCGCGCCACCGCTCAACGGCGGTTGAAGGAGCCCATCGGCGACATTCGCGAAGCGCGCTGGCTCATCCTCTCGGCCATCGACAGCTTGTTCACGGGCGGGTAAGCGCGGCGCATTTCGTGGGCGCTGCCGGTGGCCTCGGTGTTATATTGGGCGTGCAAATACAAAAAATTCACAAAAATGGACAGGTGCGGCAGATATGCGCATAAGAAACGCCAAGGTTGGCGTGTATTTGGCGGCCCTGCTGGTGGCGGCATGCCTCCCAGCGGTTTCGCAGGCCGGGGTCCGCCAACAGGTG
>CALQLF020000096.1 GCA_943331345.2 Candidatus Planktophila lacus
CATGCCGGAGAAGTTTGGGGTTAGCGTCCGCGCGACGGTGTTCAGCGAAAGCTACGACCAGTACGGTGAGAGCCGCGCTTTCGGTGGCGGGCAGCTCAGTGGTTATCTCGGCAACCGCTTCGAGAACGGCACATGGTTCACGCTGGTGGCCAACCGACAGGATGCGACTGGCCACCCGATGAGCTTCTACACCATCACGGCGAATGCGGCGGGTGCCTTCCCCACCGTGGTAGGTGCGGCTACGCCGGTGACCGGTGTGGTGTTGGATACCGACCCGAATGGTCGACGCCGCGCCGTGTTCGGCCCGAACTCGGGAGCCATCGACCACACGCAGCAGACGACGGTGAAAGTGCGGGGTGGCTACGACGCGGAAGGCTGGTCCGCCGACGCCTTCGTGGGTGGCTGGCGCAACGAATCGCAAAACCGCAACGAAACCTGGCTGCGCGATGTGAATGGCAATGCCGTCTGGACTGGCAAAGTGTCTGCCAACGGCGTGGTCTTCAACGTACCCACCAGCGCCTTCAGCGCTTTCGACCGCGTGGAAGACCATCTGCAGGCCGGCCTGACGCTGCGCACGACGCGTGCGACGGGCTGGAATGGCTCCGTGGTGGCCAGCACCTACCGCATCCTCGGCGACGCGCAGAACACGGCTTCGGTGCCCGACAACGTGGCGCTGCAGGGAACGGGTTCCGGTACGCTTGGCCTGCGCGATGGCACGCGTTGGAACACTTTCGAAGCGCAGGCCACCTGGACGCCCGAAGCGGGCGGCATTCCGCACAAGCTGGCCTTTGGCTACCACCGCAATGGTTACCGGTTGGCCAACCCCACTTATGCGCTTGCCAACTGGTCGGAACCGAGTGTGCGCGGCAGCCTCGCGCAGGACGTTGGTGGGCGCACGCAGGTGCAGGCCGTCTATGCCCAGGATGTGTGGCAGCTGTCTGAAGCGTTCACGCTGACCACGGGTTTGCGCTACGAGCGCTGGCGCGCCTTCGATGGTCGGCAGTTCTTCACGGGCGTGGCGCCATTGGCTTACCCGGAGCGTGAAGTGAATGGCACCTCGCCCAAGCTTTCGCTGGCGTGGACGCTGGATCCCCAGTCGCAGTTGCGTCTGTCCGCGGGGCGTGGCGTGCGTTTCCCGACGGTGCCCGAGTTGTTCCAAGGTTCGAAGCTTGCCAGCTCCATACAGGTGGCCGACCCGAACCTGAAGCCGGAAATCTCGGATGCCTTGGAATTAGCCTACAACCGTCAGTTCGCCCGCGCCGACTTGCGCGTGAGTGTGTTCGAAGATGACATCCGCGATTCCATCTTCAGTCAAACCAACGTGATGGTGACGCCGCAGGTGACCAACATCCAGAACGTCGGCCGCGTGCGTACCCGCGGGTTGGAGACGGACCTCCGCTGGCGGCCCGAGGCTATTGACGGCCTCTCGCTCAACGCCAACGGTGCGTGGACGAAGTCGGAGATTGTCGAGAACGCGGCGTTCCCCGCGTCCCTTGGCAAGAACTGGCCGCGCATTCCGCGCATTCGCGCGAACGTGCAAGCCGTGTATGCGGTGAACGACGCTATTACCGCCACCGTGGCTGGCCGCTGGAGCGGGCGTATGTACAACACGCTCGACAACATCGACCTCAACCCCGATGTCTATGGTGGCGTGTCCAGCGCGAAGAGCCTGGATATGCGCTTGGCTTGGCAGGGCATGAACGGCATGGAAGTGGCCGTCGGCGTGGACAACCTGACGAATGAACCCAGCTACCAAGCGCACCCGATGCAGGGCCGCACCGTGTTTGCGGAGCTGCGTTGGACCGGGGGTGAGAAGTGACAGCGGATTCGGCAACGGCCATGGCGCAGAAGAGCAACCAACGTCTGGAAGGTTCGGCGCTCTACCGCACCCTCTGGCGTTGGCACTTCTACGCTGGCCTGTGGTGCATTCCGTTCGTCATTCTGTTGGCGCTCACTGGTTCCATGTACCTGTTCAAACCGCAATTCGAGGCGTGGCAAGACCGCGCCTTCGAATCCGTGGCATTCACGGGGCCGCGTATCGGGCCGGCAGCGGAAGTCGCTACCGCGCTGCGTGCGGTACCTGGGGCGAAGTTCGCGGAATACGAACTGCCGCATGCAACGCAGGCGGCGGGCCGCGTGTGGCTGCGGGATGCGGACGGGGAAAAAGTTCGCGTGGTAGTGCAGCCGGTGACTGGCGAAGTGCTCGACGTGGTGCAAGACAAGGCGCGCCCGATGCAAGTGATCCACGACTTCCACGGCGAGCTGCTGCTGGGCGATGGTGGTTCCTTGTTCGTGGAGCTGGCTGCTTGCTGGGCCATCGTCATGGTGCTCTCCGGGCTTTACCTGTGGTGGCCACGCAGTGCGAAAGGCTTTGCTGGCGTGCTCTATCTGCGTTTTGGCCAAGGCAAGCGTATTTTCTGGCGCGACCTCCATGCAGTGACTGGCATCTGGATTTCGGTGCTGGCGCTGTTCTTGCTGTTCTCCGGCTTGCCGTGGACCGGCGTGTGGGGCAAGGCCTTCAAAGAAGTGCGCCAGCTCACAGGCACGGCGGTGGTGAAGCAGGACTGGGCCCAGAGTCGCAACGGCGAGCGTCAGGAAGCGCTTGCTGGCGCCGCCGTTGGCGAATCCGCCGCCGATGAGCATGCCGGTCATGAAGGGCATGAAGGCCACGCTGCGACGATGCCCGGCATGGGCACGATGTCGGGTGGGATCGCCGCTGATGCCACCACAGTCGCCGCTGCCAGCGCACCCAACGCCGTGACGCTCGATGAAGTGGTGGCCAAAATGGCGCCACTGAATTGGGCGATGCCGGTACTTGTTACGCCGCCCGGTGCGAAGGGTCCGAAGTGGGCTGGCAAGGCGCGCAAAGGGCCGCCGAGCTGGAAGGTCCGTTCGGATGCGCAGAACCGCCCGCAGCGCCAGTCGCTGCAAGTGGACGCGCGCACAGGCGAAGTGAGCCGCCACGAAACGTTTGCCGACAAGCATGTCATCGACAAGGTAGTAAACGTCGGTGTCGCCGCACACGAGGGCCAGTTGTTCGGTGCGTGGAACCAAGTGCTGGGCGTGCTGACGGCAGCAGGCTTGGTCCTGCTGTCCGTGAGTGGCGTGGTGATGTGGTGGCGTCGGCGGCCGGAAGGGCGCTTGGGCGCACCGCTGCCGCCACTGGAAGCCGCGCAATACGGTAAAGGCCTCATCGCCATCATCGTCGTGATGGGCGTGTTTCTGCCGGTACTCGGTGCCAGCTTGCTGCTGGTTGGCTTCATCGAGTGGGCCGTGCTGCGGCGTGTAGCGGTGCTACGGGAGTGGCTGGGCTTGGCAGCGGATGCACAAAATGCATGAGTTTCGCCGGCGGTTGGCGCGGACCACGCGAGTACCACTGAGGTAGGATGCCGGCATGGTGAAGAAAAAAGTTGGCAAATCGACGGGGGGCCTTTCCACCAAGGCCCTCGTGGTGACGCTCGCCATCGGCGTGCTGCTGGGCGCGGCCTCGGTAGCCGTTTTGCTCAACAGTACGGCGGTGGTCGAGCGCCGCACCGGCCGGCAGGTGCCGGATTTCGCAGGGCTGGTGGATACCACGGGCTTTGTGTTGAAAGCAGGCGATTTACGCGATGCGCCGCAACTCGTGTTCTTTGGCTTCACGCAGTGCCCGGATGTCTGCCCAGCTACGCTCAGTACTGTGGCGGCCGCCTTGAGGCGGATGCCGCCTGACGTCGCGAATCAGGTTCGTCCAGTGCTGATTACGGTGGACCCGAAGAACGACAACGCGCAGGTGCTCGCGAATTACGTGGCCGGCTTCGACCCGCGTATCCATGGGTTGACGGGCGAGCCAGGCTTATTGCAAAAAATTGCCGACAGCTATGGCGCGGTGCTGGGCGGCCAAAAAGCCACCGACCACACCGCTTTGCTCTATTTGGTATCGCCCAGCGGGGAAGTGCTGCGTACTTTTCTGCCGGGCGCGCCGCCACAGGAAATTGCGGTAGCCGTAGAGCGGGCTATCCGCGGGTAAAAGACGAGCGCGCTCGCGCTCTGCGCGGAGCGCCGGAACCGCCGTAAACTGGGGACCTGTTTCGGTCTCCCGGTGGCTCCATGAACCTTGCCCGTTTCCCTCGCGTCCGTCTCGCCCACTTGCCCACGCCGCTGGAGCATTTGCCTAATCTCTCCAGGGTGCTTGGTGGTCCGGAAATCTGGATGAAGCGTGACGACTGCACCGGCATGTCGAGCGGTGGCAACAAGACCCGCAAACTGGAGTTCCTGCTGGCAGAGGCACAGGCGATGGGTGCCGACATGGTGCTGACGCAAGGCGCGACACAGTCGAACCATGCCCGCCAGACAGCGGCCTGTGCCGCCAAGCTCGGGCTGGCTTGCCACTTGCTGCTGGAAGACCGTACACAAAAAACGGCAACCGAATACACGCAGGGCGGCAACGTGTTTCTGGACCGACTGCATGGCGCCACGATCGAATGGCACCCCGCCAACCCGGACATGAACGGCGAGATGCTGAAAGTGGCCGAGCGTCTGCGCGCCGAAGGTCGCAGTCCTTATGCCATTCCCGGGGGCGGTTCCAATCCCACCGGTGCGCTGGGGTATGTGAATGCAGCTATTGAACTGGTGACGCAGGCCAATGACCTCGGGCTGCGGCTGGACCACGTGGTGCATGCCACGGGCAGTGCGGGCACGCAGGCCGGTTTGGTCACCGGTTTGGCTGGTATTCGTTCCGGCGTCCCGTTGCTGGGTATTGGTGTGCGTGCCCCGCGCGACCGTCAGGAAGAGAATGTTTACCGTCTGGCGCTGGCGACCTGCGAAAAAATAGGCATTGCCGGCGCGGTGGAGCGTACGGATGTAGTCGCCAACTGCGACTACGTTGGTGCAGGCTATGGCATCTCCACTACCGCCTCACTCGAAGCGATTAGCTTGCTGGCACGGCTGGAAGGCATCCTGCTCGACCCGGTGTACTCCGGCAAGGGCATGGCGGGTCTCATCGATTTGTGCCGGCGCGGCTTCTTCAGCAAGGGCCAGAACGTCGTGTTCATTCACACGGGTGGCAGCGTTGGGCTGTTCGGTTACACCGCGGATTTCGGCTTTGCCGAGACCGCGCACGCGGCGACGACGCATGCCTGAGTCTGCCCACGCGCAGCCGGTGGTCGGCATCATTGGCGGCATGGGGCCCGAAGCGACCGTGCAACTCATGGCGCGTCTCATCGCCAGAACGCCGGCCCGCGACGACGCCGACCATGTGCATGTCATTGTCGAGAGCAACCCGAAAATTCCTTCCCGCATCGCCCATTTGGTGGACGGCACGGGCGAAGACCCCACGCCTGAGCTCGTGCGTATCGCCCGCAACCTGGAGCGCGCTGGCGCCACTTTTCTGGCCATGCCTTGTAATACCGCGCACGGCTATGCGCCGGCCATTGGCGCGGCCGTGGGCGTGCCGCTACTGAACATGGTGGAACTGACGACAGCGCGGGTACAAGCCTTGGTGCCGCGAGGCCGAGTGGGCCTGCTGGCTTCCACCGCCGTGCATAAAACAGCGCTTTACCGCCATGCTTTCGCGCCCCACGGGCTGCAGGTGGCGCTGCCCGAAGACCAAGCGGCGGTCATGGCGCTTATTCAACGCGTGAAGCGCGGTGATACCGGGCCCGCTGCTGCTGCGGAACTCGCGCGCTTGGCAGCAAGCTTCGGCGGTACTATCGATTGCCTGCTCATCGCCTGCACGGAGCTTTCGTTGCTCACGTTCGCTTTGCCCCAGCAGCCGCCTTGGGTAGATGCGCTGGAAGTGCTGACGGAAGCCATTCTCGCCCGTGCCTTGCCAACAGTGGGTGCAGTCGTGGCGGACGCCACGTGAGCCTGTGGCGAGACACATCGATGATGTTGTTGCAGGCCGCGCCATGACAGGCAGTAATCCTCGTGCACGCTTTCTCGGGTCCGTACGTCGCAACGCGGTGACAGCGCCTGACGATTTGCTCACCGCGGGCTTAGGGTTAGAGGGTCTGCGCAGCCCGGCGCCGGGCTTTTCTGATGCCTTGCAGCCCACGCCTGCCGAGCTGCGCCGCCGTGCCATTCATGCCAACTACCGCAGCTTGCAAGATGTGAGTGATGTTGGTGGCTATGGTCGTTGCTTTGGCTTGGGGCCGGGGCAGCGTTGCAGTGGCGTGGAGTATCTCGGTGCGTTGGCAGGGCCTGAAGGCCAAGGGCGCCACACCGTCTGCTTGCTCATCCCCGAGAGTTTCAATGTTCGCCAACCCGTGTTGGTGGCGGCCGCGGCCAGTGGTTCGCGTGGTGTTTATGGGGGGCTGCCGATAGCCGGGCCTTGGGCGTTAGCGCGTGGCTATGCCTTGGTGCTGACAGACAAAGGCACCGGCTCGGGGCTCTTCGATGTCGATACTGGTACCGGCATACGGATAGACGGCACTCTAACGACGGACCGCGATGACCCTTGGGCCATGTTCATGCCGGAGGTCGCCGGCGCCCGCCTGGCGCCCTACAGCGTGCTGTTTCGTCACCCGCAAGGGGGAGTCAACCCCGAGCGCTTGTGGGGCGACTATCTGCTGCAGGCCATCGATGCCGCGCTGCAGTGGTTGCGGCAGGAGTATCCGGTCGGTATGGCGGACCATGCTTTCGCCCCGTCTGCCGTGCGTATTCTCGCTACCGGTATTTCGAATGGTGGCGCCACGGTGCTGCGCGCACTCGAACGCGATGCTGAGCGTTGGATCGATGGCGCGGCCGTGTCGGAGCCCAACGTGATTGTCGCTGGTCGCACTGCGGGGCTGGTGGTGTCGAGTGAAGGGCGCGACTTGGCAGCGCCGGGCCGAAGCTTGTTTGATTACGGTACCGAGCATTTCCTGTGGCAGCCCGCAGCACTGGCGCATGGGTTGCCTGGCGATGCGCCTTTCGCAAAAGCCATGACAGCGGCCGCACCGGCGTTGCAGCACTGGTGTAGTGCCCTGGCTGCCGCAGGGCTGCTGCCGCAAGCCACGCTACCCGAACAGGCAGCCTATGCGCGCGAGCAGTTGCTGGCCGGTGGTGCGCGCAGCGAAGCACTGGAATTGGGCGGCTTTAACGTGGGCGGGTTCGTGTGGCCCGGCATGAGCTATGCCTACACCATGGCTTATGCACAGCTGTTACCCGGAGAGTTGCCCTTTGGCGTGCGCTTTGCAGCAACGGATGCAGCCGGGCAACCGTGCGCCTTGAAAGGCGAAGCGTTGGCACGGGCCTGGTGTGACGCGAGTGGCTTAGTGCCTACGCTCGGCATTAACGCTTTGGCGCCCGGCGCTGATGGAAGCAGGGAAGTGAACGTGAATGGCGGCAGCGTGGAATTGGCGCTGCAGTTCCGGGCGCTGGCGACGGGCCGGCAGTTGCCGGCGACTAATACAGGGACTCGTACAGCGAATGGCGCCACTCCCGTTGGCGATGTGGGCTTGCTACGCGCACGCGTGCAAGAAGGCCTGCAAGCAGCCACCATGAGCGGCCGCCTGGACGACCGACCGGTAGCGATCGTCCACGGCCGTGCCGATGCGCTTATTCAGGTGAACCACAGTTCGCGCGCTTATTACGCGCTGGCTGGCAGCCAAGACGCTACGGGCCTGCGGTACTACGAAGTGCAGCACGCACAACATTTCGATGGTTATCTGGGTTTGCCCGGCATGGGCGAACGCTATGTGCCGCTGAATGCCTGGCTGGCGCGGGCTTTGACGCTGGTGGACGCGAAGCTTCAGCAGGGCGCGGCCTTGCCTGCCAGCCAAGTAGTGCGCAGCAGCCCGCGTGGTGCGGGCCTGCCGGCGCTAACCGAAGCGCATCTGGGCCGCCTCGCTGCGGACCCGGGAGCGGACGCCGTGCTGTTCGACGGCGTCCGGCTCACGGTACCGGAGTAGAACTCAGCGGCGCTCGAGTTCCGCCAACAGCGCCTTCGCGCCGTAGATCTTGCCGAGCGCTTCCTTCATCGCGGCCGTATGCACCGACACCGTGCGGTTCATGACGGGGTCGTAACCGAAGGCCCCCGCAATGCTGTGGATGTTGCCGTCGAAGGCCAGGCCAATGACTTCACCCTTGGCATTCAGCACGGGGCTGCCGCTGTTGCCGCCGATGATGTCGTTGGTGCTGGAAAAATCGTAGGGCGTGTCGAGGTTCAGTTGCCCCTTCGCGTCCAGCCAGCGCTTGGGCAGTGCAAACGGCGCTTCGCCGGTGTGGCGCTCGAAGGCGCGCGCGAAACGGGTGAACGGCACGACCGGCTTGCCCTGCTCCTGCCAGCCCTGCACCGCACCGTACGAAATACGTAGCGTGAAGGTGGCATCGGGGTAGGTGCCAGTGCCCAGTACGGCGAAGCGTGCTTTGGCAATCTTCTCGGCCGCGGTGGTGCTGGGCCCTTCCACTTCGTCTTCATAGCGCTTGCGCAGTGCACGGGCATCGCCGTCGATAGCGCGGGCCAGCATGATGAGCGGGTCGGTGGACGCGGCTACCGCAGCGCTGCCGCCTTCGTAGAGCGCCTTGCGTGCGGCCGGGTCGGCCAGTGTCGTGGTGGCCAACACACGCGCGGCGAGTGCGTCCGGCGATTCGCGGCCCAACACCTGCTGGATGAAAGGATGGTCCGGGCCGAGCAGTTCACGAGCGCGTTCCAGACCAAACACCAGACGCAGGCGCTCCAGGTCCATGGGGATGGGCGAGGCCGCACCCACAGCCGCTGCCACTGCCGGCAGGCGGGTGTCGGTGTATTCGCGCAGGCGCTGGTCGTTCGGCTTCTCGCGTTCCGCGGTGGCGCGTACCAAACGGCGCGCATGGCCAAACAGCTGGCTACCGCCAAAGGCGGCGCCGCCCTCGAGATGGCTGTAGTCCAAGTACAGGTTGCGATAAGCCGCGTTGGCTGCCGCATTCGCGGCCCACGGGTCGCCGAGCTCTGCAGCAAGCGCGGGGTTGGCGGCTACGGCAGCGCGCAGCTTGGCTTCTTCCGCCTGCTTGGCGGCCATGAAGCGGCTATCGAGCAGGGCATCGTTCTGCTTGCGGCGCACCTTGATGCCGTTCTCCAACGACAGCAGTGGCTCTTCCGTGATGCGTGCTTGCTCGCTACCGAGCTTCGAGAACTGGATATAGCGGCCACGCAGTTCCTGATTGCGGAACAGGGCGACGGGCAGGGACACTTCGCGCAGGAACTCGAGGTCCGACACCGTGAGCAGGCGCTGTGTGCTGCCGGGGTGGCCCACGACGAATACCGGGTCGCCTTCGGCGGCGCCCTTGAAGTTGATGTGCAGGGCATTCGGCGTCTTCGCCGGTACGCCGTTTTCGTAGACGCGCAGCAAGGACATGTCGAGGCACCAGCGTGGGAACTGGAAGTTGTCCACGTCGCCGCCATACTGGGCGGCGGCAATTTCCGGCGCGAACGCCAAGCGCACGTCGGTGTAGCGCTGGTATTGGTACAGCCAGTACTGCCCGCCTTGGTAAAGGCGCACGGTCTCGCACTTGCGCGGGCCCGTCTTCGGGTTTGCCGCAGCGGCGGCTTCACAAGCACCTTCCAGTTGCGTCAGCGCCTTTTTGCGCGCGTTGTTGGTTTCTGCTGCCGGCACGCCGCTAACCGCGGCCTGTATTTGCGCCGTCACGTTCTCCATGGCGACCAAAACGGATAGCGTGGCGCCGGCGCACTTCAGTTCTTCCTCACGACGCTGCGAAACGAACCCGTTGGCGTAGAGGTCGGTGGTGGGCGTGGAGTGCTGCGTCAGGCAGCTTTCCACGCAATGGTGGTTGGTCAGCACCAATCCTTCGCTCGAGACCAGCGAAGCGCTACAGCCACCATCGATACGCACGGCGCCCAAGCGCACGCGTTGCAGCCAAGCGTCATCCAAATCAACACCGTAGCCGGCCTTCACTTGCGCGCGCGGCGGATTGTCGAAAGTCCACATGCCTTCGTCGGCCTGCGCGGGCTGAACGGTGGCGAGAGTGAACAGGCCGGCGGCTGCGATGGTCAGGAAGGGATGCTTCATGGAAATCCTGTCTGGTGGTCGGAAAGGCGCCCGGCGGGCACCCGTGTGGCTCAGGATGCTATCTTTCTAACGCCTTGGTTGCCACTGGGGGGCACTTGACGGCGGAATTACACAACCCGGAAACCAGTCTTTCCGTTGCCCTGGAGGGCGCCATCGCGGCGCTTCCGCCGGAAGGCCAGACCTCGTTGCGGCAGTTGCTGGCCCAAATTGGCGAACAGGGCCTGCTGTTGTTCACGGTGGTGCTGTGCATTCCCTTCCTGTTTCCGGTCGGCCCGCCCGGCATCAGCACGGCTTTTGGCCTCGTCATCCTGCTCATCGGCGTAGGGGTAGCCCGCAACCGCGTGCCGTGGCTGCCGGACCGCTTACTGGACCGCCCCCTGGCGGCGGCCAGTGTCCGCCCGGTGCTGGTCAAAGGGCGGCAGGTTTGCCTGCGGTTGGAACGGGTGGTGCGGCCGCGCTGGCTGCAGTTGACCGAGGGGTCCACCGTCAACGTGGTGCACGGCTCGGCGCTGGTGTTTGCAGCGCTGGTGCTCATGGCACCTTTGCCGTTTATTCCTCTGTCCAACACCTTGCCCGGCGCCTCCATCCTGCTGCTGGCGCTGGGGCTCGCCGAACGG
>CALQLF020000097.1 GCA_943331345.2 Candidatus Planktophila lacus
TGGAAGTTCGACTGGACGACGCGTCCTTCGGCGAAGGTGATTTCGCCGTACAGGGCGGCCGCCAAACCGAACTGAACGCTGCCTTCTACCTGCTGCCGAATAAGGCCCGGGTTGACGGGATAGCCGCACTCCACCACGCACACCACGCGGTGCACCCGAATGGCACCCGCTTCGTCGATGGAAACCTCGGCAACCTCGCCCACCACACTGCCGAAAGCCTGATGAAGCGCCACGCCCCGGCCCACCCTGGAGCCAGGCACCTGCAGCGCCAAGGGTTCGTGCCATTGAGCCACTTCGGCCAAACGCTCCAGCACCCGTCGTTGCCGGGGATGGTTCGCGAGCAGTTCGCTGCGGTACTGCAAAGGGTCGCGCCCGGCAGCATGGGCGACCTCGTCTAGGAAGCCTTCCTGAAAGAACGCCTGATGTGAATGGCCGACTGAACGCCAGAAGCCGACCGGAATAGGCAAGGGCACTGCCACGTGGGCGACACGCGCGGCGGGAAATTCGTAAGCCTGGTCAAAGGCACCCTCACTGGTGGACTTGTCAGCTCCCATCTCGGGGAAGCCGAGGTGGCGATGCATATAAGCCGGAGTGATGGGCTGCCCTGCCGAAGTGTTCTGCCAACTGACAATACGGCCCGCGGTGTCCAGACCCGCGCGGAACGACGCCAGACACGCCGGGCGGTAGAAGTCATGTTGCGTGTCTTGTTCACGACTCCAAACGGTTTGCACCGGCACGCCGGGCATCGCTTGGGCCACTTGCGCCGCCTGGGCCACGTAGTCCACTTCAAGCCGACGCCCGAACCCGCCACCGAGTGTGGGTTGGTGCAGCGTTACGGCCTGTGTAGACAATCCGAGCACCTTGGCCACGGCATCCCGCGCAAAACGGGGAACCTGAGTGGGCGCCCAAACTTCGGCGCTTTCGCCCTTAACGCAGACTGTGCAGTTGGCGGGTTCCATGGTGGCGTGCGCCAAATACGGCGCCCAATATTCCGCAGTGATTTGTCGACTGGCCCGGGTCATGGCGTCCGCCGCATCGCCACGCTCAAGGAAAGCATCGCCTTTCTTCGCAAGTTCCGACTTGAACTGCTGCCGAATACGCTGACTGTCGAGCGTGCTACCAGCACCCGCGTCCCAAACCACCTGCAAAGCCTTGGCGCCTTGCAGCGCCTGCCAGGTGTTGCCGGCAATGACGGCTACGCCCGCGGTACCACCCACATGGCCGGCCACCGCAACAACCTTCCGTACCCCCGGCATGGCCAAAACGGGTGCCGGGTCGAACGACTTCACTTTGCCACCGGGGGTGGGGCACATGACAACACTGGCATGCAGCAAGCCCGCCGGGCGTACGTCCAGCGCGAACACCTCGCTGCCGTTCGATTTAGCGGCAGCGTCCAGCCGCGGCACAGGTTGCCCGATGAGTTTGAACTGCTCGGGCGACTTCAGCGGGGGCGACATATCCAGGGGCAGAATGGCCGCGGCCGCCGCGAACTCACCGAAACCCGCGGCCTTGCCAGAGGCGTGTGAAAGCACACCGGCGGCTACCTGAATTTCATTCGCCGGGACATTCCACGCCTTCGCGGCAGCGGCAACCAACATGCCGCGCGCCGCGGCACCCGCCTGACGCATGGGTAGCCACAGGTCCTTGAGGCTGGAGGAACCGCCCGTCGTCATGACGCCGAACTCGCGCATGACCTTGCCGCCCATGTGCGTCGCAAAGCGCTCCATGAGTCCAGGGCTGCCGGGCTCCAGCGGAGGGCCGCCGTCGAAAACGCCGAGATTGTTGTAGATGCCGTCGATGGGCGAGATTTCGAGCCGCACCTTGGCCCAATCCGCGTCCAGTTCCTCGGCCAGCAGCATGGCCACGCCGGTATGGGTGCCCTGCCCCATCTCAGACTTCGCCATGACGATGGTTACCCAGCCGGCACTGTCGATTTTGACCCAGCCGTTGAAGGCTTGCTGGGTACCGGTGGTTGGCAAGGGGCTGCCTGGGTTCATGCGCTGCCGTTGCGGTAGCACTGCCCAACCCACGCCCAGCGTGCCAAGCCCTGCCAGGGTCCCTAAGACAAATTTGCGACGGTTCATGAACCGATAATACACACGGGAAGACGCCAAAGCGCGCATCTGCGAGAATGCCGCCCACGGTTCGCGGGCGATGGGTATCGTCGGAACCCCAGGACAACACCGGGCACCGCCCGAACAGGGGATTAGATGTTCGATTCGCCTCGCTTCAACACGGGTCGGTGGACCAGCACTGCCAGTCGCCTTTCCCGCAAGGCGCGGTCGCTGGCGGCCAGTAGTGGTTTGCTGTTAGGTCTTGTAGCCACCACCTGCCTGCCCGGCATCGCGAACGCCGCCGCGGCCGCGGACCCGGCAGAACGGGTCATCCACGGCATAGCGGATTTCGACGGCCTGCGCATCGCAGTGCTGCAAGGCTCGGCCCAAGAGGGCTACGCCCGTAAGACTTATCCGAACGCTACCGTGCTGGCCTTCACTGCGGGTGTCACGGACGTAAACCTCGCTATTAACACGGCCAAAGCCGACGTCGCGTTCGCCGACGAGCCTGGGGTGGTTGAAATCTTTACCACCGAAAAGAACATGACAATGCTGAAGGAGCCGCTATTCGGGTTCCCCCTGGGCGTTGGCTTCAACAAATCAAACACCGCCCTGCGCGCGCAATTCAACGCCTTTCTGGCAGAACTGCGCCGAACTGGCGAGTACGACAAGCTCTTCAAACACTGGAAGGACGAAAGCACGCGAGTCATGCCCACCATCGTCAATGATGGGCGCAATGGGGTACTCAAGGCTGGCGTCAACGCGTCGAACCCACCCTATCTGTATGTCCAGAATGGAGAAATCGTCGGCATCGATGCCGAACTTATTTCCCGGTTCGCAGCGTCCATCGGCCGCAAGGTCGAATACTCAAACATGGAATTTGGCAGCCTCGTTGCCGCCGTGGCCACCGGCAAAGTCGACCTGGTCAGCAGCAGCATTTTCATTACACCGGAACGTCTGAAGCGTATCGACTTCTCCGACCCCTACGACCAAGTTAATGCCGTCGCTTACGCACTGAAGAGCCGTGTGGCCCCGGAAGCCGGCGGCACCGCCGGCATGACGCCCGCCGCCAGTGATACTGCCGCGGCCGCCACTGCCCCAGGTTTCCTGAGTTCGCTTCGTAGCAGCATCGAGGACAACCTCGTCAAGGAAGACCGCTACCTGCTCATCTGGAAGGGCTTGCAGACCACGGTCCTCATTTCGATACTGGCCACGATCTTCGGTACCGCACTCGGCGCTCTGGTTTGCTACATGCGTATGTCGCCACACCGCTGGCTGAGCGTCCCGGCCGGCATCTATATCTCGCTGTTACGCGGCCTGCCGGTACTCGTGTTGCTCATGCTCATCTTCTACGTAGTGTTCGCCTCCATCGACATCTCACCGGTGTTGGTGGCAGTCGTCGCCTTCGGCATGAACTTCGCGGCCTACGTCTCCGAGATGTTCCGTACGGGCATCGAAGGCGTGGACCGTGGCCAGTCGGAAGCAGGTATTGCCATGGGCTTCACGCCCACCAGCACCTTCCTGCACATCGTCATGCCGCAAGCATTGCTGCGCATCCTGCCTGTGTACAAGGGCGAGTTCATTTCGCTGGTGAAGATGACCTCCATCGTCGGCTACATCGCCGTGGAAGACTTGACGAAGGCCAGCGACCTCATCCGTAGCCGCACCTTCGATGCCTTCTTCCCGTTGGTGTTGGTGGCCATCCTCTACTTCCTGGTCTCGTGGATTCTGATGCAGTTGCTCGAAGAACTCGAACGCCGCATGGACCCGAAACGTCGTCGCGCCACTGGGGGTGCAGCATGATCCGCGTCGAACATCTGGCCAAGCGCTACGGCAACACCGTTGTTCTGAAAGACATCAACACCGAAATCCGCAAGGGCGAGGTGGTCTCTATCATCGGCCCCTCAGGCACCGGCAAGAGCACCTTCCTGCGCTGCCTGAACCTGCTGGAGCAACCGACGAGCGGCACCATCGAGATTGACGGGCAGGACGTGCTGGCGCAGGGCGCCAATGTGCCAAAGCTCCGCCAGCGCATGAACATGGTGTTTCAGTCTTTCAATCTGTTTGCGCACCTCACCGTGCTCGAGAACCTGACGCTGGCCCCTATCAAGCTCAAGGGCATGGCCCCAGCGGCCGCACAGACCAAATGCATGGATCTGCTGCGTCTGGTAGGTCTCGCCGAACGCGCCCACTTCTTGCCGGAGCAACTGTCCGGCGGCCAAAAGCAGCGCGTTGCTATTGCGCGCTGCCTTGCCATGGATCCGGAAATCATCCTGTTCGACGAACCCACCTCAGCGCTCGACCCCACCATGGTCAGCGAAGTACTGGCCGTCATCCGCAAGCTGGCACGCGATGGCATGACCATGGCCATCGTCACCCATGAAATGGACTTCGCCCGCGATGTCTCCAACCGGGTGTTCTATATGGACGAGGGCCTCATCTATGAAGAAGGCCCCCCCGAGCAGATTTTCGGTGCGCCGCTGCGGGAACGTACTCGCGCGTTCATCCAGCGCATCCGTCGCTACAGCCACACCATCACCAGTCGCGACTTCGACTTCTATGCCATGAATGGCGAAGTGGACTGTTTTGCCGAAAAGATGGCCCTACCCGAGAAGCTTCGCCATAACCTCCTGCTGCTAGTGGAAGAACTGGTGCAACTGGAAATTGGGCGCCTCGCTCCCGGCGGTGCGACGCTGACCGTGGAGTACTCCGAAAAGACCGGTACGGTGGACCTCGGCTGGGAAACCAGCGCTGCCGCGGGGAACCCACTGGAGCGCAGCGGCGATGACGATCTCGCCTTGCAGATCATCAGGCATATGGCCGCGACAACCGCTTACACCGTTACTGGCGATATCGGGCACCTGCAATTGACGGTGCGCGCCAGCTAAAGCGTCCAGTACAAAAATATTCTGCCGCCGGAAGGGAACCACCGGCGCGCAGAAGGTCAAAGTCCAGGTGTATTCCTGCTGACGGCTTTGCATGACCACTATCGGCACCCCACTCCTCTGGACCCTGTTCACCGTCTTCGTCATCGGCTCGCTGCTGGTGGACTTTCTGGCCATGGAGCGTCAAGGCGCCCACAAGGTCACGCTGCGGGAAGCTGGAATCTGGTCGTTGGTATGGGTGGCAGTGTCTGCCGCCTTCGCCGCTTGGCTCTGGTGGCACTTGGGCGGCGCCGAGGGCAACCCCGTGGCGAACTCCAAAACTCTGGAGTTCGTTACCGGCTACTTAGTGGAAAAAGCCCTCGCGGTCGACAACATCTTTGTCTTCCTCATGGTGTTTTCCTACTTTGCGGTTCCCGCAGAGTTCCAGAAACGCGTCTTGATGTGGGGCATTCTCGGGGCTCTGGTACTGCGTGCCGCCATGATTTTGCTAGGGGCTTGGCTCTTGGTGAAGTTCCACTGGCTGTTGTACGTATTCGGCGCCTTCCTGGTGCTGACGGCCATCAAGATGTGGCTGGCCGCGGGGAAAGAGCCGGACCTGGGAGACAACCCTGCGCTCAAGTGGTTACGGCGACACCTTCAGGTATCGCCAACCTATGACGGTGAGCGCTTTTTCACGCAGTACCAAGGCCGCAGCATGGCCACTCCCTTGCTGCTGGTCATCCTGCTCATCGGCATTGTCGACATCGTGTTCGCGGTCGACTCCATTCCGGCCATCTTCGCCATCACCACCGACCCGTTCATCGTCTTAACCTCCAACGTCTTCGCCATTCTGGGGCTGCGGGCGATGTACTTCCTGCTGGCGGACATGCATGACCGCTTCCATCTGCTGCCCTATGGCCTGGCGTTGGTACTGGGCTTCATTGGCACCAAGATGCTGCTTATCGATGTCTGGAAGATTCCGGTGGCTTGGTCGCTCGGCGTCACCGTGGCCATTCTCGCGGTCACCATGGTGCTGTCGTTGAAAACGCCCAGCCGTGGCAATACGCCTCCCTGATGAGGTATACAGGGCGGGTACCAGCTCACGGATAATCCCATGATTCGCCACCCCGCCCTGCTCCGCGCTGCCTGCGTCAGCCTACTTCTCGCCACAGCACTGAGCGTCTCTGCAGCACCCAGCGCCAGTGCGCCGTCGCTTGCCGCTCCGGCAAAGATAGACCTAGACGCATTCGACGCCTCGCGCCAATACGCCCAGTTGCCCAACGGCATTCGTATGGCCTACTGGGACGTGGGCCCACGCAACGCCTCGGTGGTGCTGCTCATCCACGGCTACACCAGTAACGGACGTGGCTGGGTGCAACTGCTGCCGTACCTCGACACCAGCAAGCGCTACCTCATTCCGGACTTGCGTGGGCATGGCCAAACCTCGAAGCCGGACTGCTGCTACGACCGCTTTACGTTCGCCTATGACCTGCGTTTGCTACTTGACGCCCTGAAGATAGAGCGCGCCGATATCTACGGCACTTCGCTCGGCAGCATCATTGCCCAAGCCTTCGCCGAGTTCTCGCCGCAATACACGCGCCGGCTCATCCTTCAGTCTTCGACTGGCGGTAGTCGCCCGGATTGCACTGCAGGCGGTGGTGGCGAGGCGGCCTTCGACTTCCGTGCCGCTATCGTGCAACTGAAAGACCCCATCGACCCGAACTCGAAGTTCATGATCGACTGGTATACCTCGACGGCCCCTGTGGACGAGGATTTCCTCAGGCGCATGCGTAACGACGCCGCGGGCATGCCGGTGCACGTGTGGCTTACCATCCTCGAGCAAGGCCTCGGCAACCGCGACCTGCAGGCCACCCTGCCCCGTATTCAGGCTCCCACGCTGCTGGTGTTCGGCGCACTAGACAACCTGATGGGCGAGAAAGAGCGCTGCTCGCTCATCAAGGGCCTGCCGCAGGCACAGGTAAAGATTTTCCCGAACCTCGGGCACAACCCTTACTGGGAAGACCCGAAGGCTGTCGCCGCCGTGGTCAATCCCTTCCTGAAGGACTGACCTAAGTACTCTGCCGCTAGTGCTCCAGACACACCTCGCGTAGGCGCTGTTCCAGTTCATGGCTTGGCAGCGCCGCCAAATTGTGCGGCCATTCCAGCACTGCCGGTTGGCGCGGCAAGTAAACATGCTGGCGTAGCAAACCCAGCATGGGCGGGGCGGCTGCTATCACGACATAAGCCCCCGGTTCGTCGGCGCGCGTCTTTTCCAGCAGTGCAGCCACGCGGTGCACATACGCCACCGTCTCGTGCTCGCGCAAGGTCTCGTGGTCTTCAAGGGCATGACGGGTGCCGCCACCGCCTGCCACCCGGCCTAGCCTTGAACTGCCGTAATCCCGTTCATGTCCGTGCCCGACCGGGTTTTCCAACTGAGCTACCAACTCCGGCCCACCGTTATGGGCGCGAAGCCGGTAGATGCGTGAGGCAGCACGGTCAGCCACTAGAACAAGGTGGGTCTTCATGGCATCTCTCCACGGGAAAGTTTTACTCAGGCCACTAACTTCCCATGAAGGCACGCCGGGTTCCGTACGCATCGCCACGAACAGGTATCATCCACCCATCATGCTCGTGCCCATTTCCGTCCTCGATCTTTGCCCCATCACTCAGGGCAGTGATGCCACCACCACGTTCCGGCGGACGCTGGAACTGGCCCAGCACGCCGAAGCTTTGGGCTACCAGCGCTATTGGCTGGCAGAACACCATGGCATGCCTGGCATTGCCAGCGCCGCTACCGCCGTGGTCATTGGGCATGTTGCAGCCGGTACCCGCACCATTCGTGTCGGCGCCGGCGGCATCATGTTGCCTAACCACTCGCCACTCGTCATCGCCGAGCAGTTCGGTACGCTGGCATCGCTCTTTCCCGGCCGTATCGACCTCGGCCTTGGCCGAGCACCGGGGTCCGACCAGGTGACCGCCCGTGCCCTACGTCGCAACCTCGCCACTGACGCAGATGAATTCCCACGCGATGTGCAGGAACTGGCTGAATACTTCAGCGCCACACCGCGCACGCCGGTGAAAGCGGTTCCCGGCACGGGTCTCGAGGTTCCCTTGTGGATCTTGGGCAGCAGCCTGTATGGCGCGCAGGTGGCAGCGGCATTTGGACTGCCCTTCGCCTTTGCTTCCCATTTCGCCCCAGCGCAATTGATGGATGCCATCACCATCTATCGCAGCCAGTTCCGTCCCTCGCCGCGACTGGCCAAACCCTACGTCATGCTCGCCATGAACGTGTTCGCGGCGCCCACGCGCGAAGAAGCCGAGTTCATCGCCACCTCCGCCCAACAAGCTTTCGTGAACCTGCGCATTGGCAATCCGGGTCAGTTGCCGCCTCCCGTGGCGGGCTTCAAGGAACGTTTAGGCCCGGGCGAGCGCACCATGCTCGACCAAGTCTTGTCCTGTTCCGCCGTGGGTAACCCAGCGGACGTGCGCGAAGCCGTCCAGCAGTTCATCACTCGCACCGGCGCCGACGAGCTTCTGCTGGGCGGCATGATCTTCGACCACAGCGCACGCCTGCGTTCGTTCGCACTGGCCGCCGAGGCAATGGCCGCCTGATCGTCATCTTCCGGTAATACGGGTTTTTTCCGGCGTCATCATTCTGTAGCGAACCCTGCGTACCCTTTGCGTATGGCACCGCAAACCACGTATTCGATGTCCGAATCCAGTCTGCCTTGGACACGGCGCGCTTTCATCCGCGCCATGGAAACCGTCACCGGGCAGCGTCGCTTGCAGCAGCAGTACGACCGGTATCGCGCTAACGCCTCTGGCCCCACGTCGTTCTGGACCGACGGTGTAGAACTGTTCGGCATCCGTGCCGATCTGAACTCCGGCGCCTTGGGCAATATTCCAAAGCAGGGCCCGCTGCTGCTGGTGGCCAACCACCCCTACGGCATCATCGACGGCCTGCTGCTTTGCTGGCTCGTCAGTCAGGTCCGGCAAGACTTCAAAATTCTGCTGAACGGCGGTCGCTATTTGCCGGAAATGGGCAGTCATGCCATTCCGCTCGACAACTCGGGCACACGGGCAGCACAGAAGGTCAATGCAGCGGCCCGCGTTGAGGCACGACGCACGCTGGAAAACGGCGGTGTTCTCATCATCTTCCCCGCCGGTGGCATTTCCACTTCTCCAGACCCGTGGGGCCGCACTCCTGCCATGGACGTACACTGGCACCCGTTCGTTGCGCAATTGCTGACGCGCACCCAGTGCCAAGTCCTACCGGTGTGGTTCGACGGCCAAAACAGCCGCGCCTTCCAGATGGCCAGCCATCTCAGCCTCAGCCTGCGTTGGGGCTTGCTGCTAGGCGAAAACATGCGCCGTCTGCGCAAGCCCATCCGCATGGTGGTGGGCAAACCGTTCTCGAATGCGGAACTGACGAACACCGCCGACCGTACTGCCATAGCGCGAGAACTCTGCCTGCGTACCTACGCTCTCGGTGGCATCGACGCTTCTGTCCCCGGGCTGCTCGTCGACTGGCCGAAGGCCCTGGGCCCAAAACTGCCCAAGCCACCGTTGCTGGAAGCCATCAAGGCCCGCCTCGCCGCCGCTCGGGAACGATTAGCAGATTCCGAACTGCATTGAGGTAAACGCAACCTGCTCGGCTATAGTTACCGCGTAAGGCACACGGTCACATAGCCCCTGCAGGGAGAGTTCCTTGAGCACCATCACCAAAGGTCACGGTAGCCGCGCCGCGAACCACTCCATCGCCCGTTCATTGTTTGGCGCGCTGTATCTGCTCTGCCTGACGGCACAAGCGCAGCCCCCTGCAACCGCGGCAACTCCCGGTTTTGTTTCCACTCGTCCCGCCCCGCGCGTCGAATATTGGCAGCATCGACTACAAGACATCGAAGCCGCGCTGGCCCAACCAGAGCAGTTGCGCCAAGTGAAACTGTTGTTCGTGGGCGACTCCATCACCGACTTCTGGCTGCTGGATGACAACCCCTGGGTAGAAGGCCAGAAGTGTGGCCGGCAGATTTGGGACGAATCTTTTGCCAAGCCGGGGACACCCAACTACGCACTGAACATCGGCATCTCGGGCGACCGCATGGAGCACTTGTTGTACCGTCTGCAGCCCAAGAGCGAAGGGGGACTAGGCGAACTGGACTCACCGGAACTGCAACCGGAGTTCATTGTGCTGATGATTGGTATCAATAACACCTGGGCCCCAGAACATCCGGTGGCCGATAGCGTCTACGCAGGTGTCGAGGCGGTGGTGAAAGCACTGCATGAGCGCAAGCCGCGTGCGCGTATCGTGCTGCAGTCCTTGTTGCCGACCCAAGAAGAGGCGAAGAACGCGGCAGTGGTGCGCCCAGTCAACGCGCGACTGAAAGCCATGGTCGCCATGGCGCCCTACGCCAGTTATGCCGTGTGGCTGGATCTCTATACCGGCTTTGTAGATGCGCAAGGCCAGCAAATATCCACTGACTTCAACGATGGCTTGCACCCGAACGCTGCCGGCTACCGAATTTGGCGTGATCGTCTGGTGCCGTTCCTCGACCAGCAGCGAGCGCAAGCCAAGCCATAGCGCTGCTGAATTATTCTCAACCGCCGGTTCCCGCCGGGGCCCGGCGCACCTGCTGTGTTAGCCTTCCGGGCCA
>CALQLF020000098.1 GCA_943331345.2 Candidatus Planktophila lacus
CTTGCTTACTGCCACTTCTACGAACCCCCAAAGCGTTCAAAGAAGGTTCGTAAAGCGGCGAGCCACAAACCAAAGCCGTAGAACTGAATCTGCTGGGTAGGCGCCGTTAGATTTTCGCGCCTGTGGATGTCGCGCAGGATTGCTCGCGCGACGGATTACTTAAGGCGCCCAACCAGCAGGCAGGCCTCCTGCACACCTTCTACCACCCGCACCACGCGCAGCTGGAACGCACGGTGGCCGGCGTGCTGGCGCGTCACGGCCGGTGTCTGGTGGTGGACTGCCACAGCTTTCCGTCCAGTCCGCTGCCCTACGAACGCGGGCCCGGCGCGCTCGTTCGCCCGGACATCTGCATAGGCACCGACGCCTTCCACACCAGCGAAGCCACCGCCCGCGCCTTCGTGCAGGCCTTCGCGGCGAATGGCTGGAGCGTGGAGCTGAACCGCCCGTTTGCCGGCGCCCTGGTGCCCGCCAGCCGCTACCGGCAGGACGCGCGCGTGTCCGCCGTGATGGTGGAGGTGAACCGCCGCCTCTATCTGCACGAAGCAGACGCTACCCGCCGCCCGGACTTCGACGCCGTGGCCGCGCAGGTCCGCGCGTGCTGGGGGAGGGCGGTGGAGGCGTTGGGGTGGGGGGCGATGGCCGTATGGGATTGAGCTTGGCTTCCCGGCTCCCTGTGAGAGCGAGCTTGCTCGCGACTCTTCATTCTCCATAACTGGTCGATGCTGCTAGCTATGCAAGCTCCCGCTGCCGGAAAAGTCAGTTTTCAGCCATACGCGTAACGAATTCACGTCCCTTTCGTCCGGCTTCGCTTGTAGTTTTGTCTCACGGTCGGTCGTTGAGCGGTGCGCGTGGTGAGTCGGTTTGCTGTGATGGTGGATGCAGGCTATCTGCTGCGGCAGTGCGTGGAGATTGCCAGCGGCGGCAAGGCGGTTTCCCGTAGCCAGTTAAGGATTACGAATCCGGCTGGCTTCATCGCGTTGCTCGTGGAGCGTGGGCGCGCCGCACTCGGTGCAACACAACGCGAGCTCTTGCGGGTCTACTGGTACGACGGCGTGCAGGCCAGTGGGCGGACGCCGCAGCAGGAATCCATCCTTCGCCTTCCCGACGTGCAGCTAAGAGCAGGCACCGTCAATAGCGCGGGTCAGCAGAAGGGCGTGGACGCACTCATCATCATCGACCTCTTCGAACTGGCGTTGAACGGGGCGGTGTCGGAGATGGTGGTTGTGGCTGGAGATGCGGACTTGGTGGCAGGTATCGAAAGCGCCCAACGCAGGGGAATCCGGGTGGCGTTGCTGGGCATCGAGGATCCGTCCTGCGGAGTGTCGCACCGACAAAGTTCCGAACTCACGACACGTGTTGACCGCGTGGCGCGTATCGGTCGCGAGGATATTTCTTCGCTGGTCGCGTTTCAGCCTGCCGCCATACGGCAACCGCTGGTCGTTGGCGGCACAGACGTTGTTGCCTCGAAAGGTGCCGTGCCCCAGTCAATCGCAGTGGAAACGGCAGTAACAGCGTTCCTGGCCGAAGTTCCGCCGGGTGCCGTTCTGCTTGGTCCAGATCAAACCCGTATCCATCCGAAATGGGATCGCCTGTTGTTGCACCACGTGCGGGTCGCCCTGCGTGCCGGGCTATTGAGCGCCCAAGACAAGTCCCGAGCGCGCGAAACAGTGCTTGCGCGGTTGCAGGGTGGAAAATCGCGGGACTATTCGGGTTAAAATGCAATCGGGCGTCGTCTACAAGGAAGACCGCGCCTTCTGCCCCCTTCCTACGCGTTGGGGGCCAGTCCTCGTGGGCTATACGGCGGCGGTTATCCGCGCGGCCGAACGCTTCCGGGGAAATGCCCCCTTCCTACGCGTTGGGGGCCAGTCCTCGGGGGCTATGCGGCCACGGTTTCCGTGCAGCCGAACGCTTTCGGGGAAATGCCCCCTTCCTACGCGTTGGGGGCCAGTCCTCGGGGGCCATACGGCGGCGGTTTTCCGTGCGGCCGAACGCTTCCGGGGAAATGCCCCCTTCCTACGCGTTGGGGGCCAGTCCTCGGGGGCCATACGGCCACGGTATCCGTGCAGCCGAACGCTTCCGGGGAAATGCCCCCGGACTTCGCTCCGGGGGCCCTTAATGTCCCGCAGCGCTAGCGCCTCCGACGCGCTAGTGCTTAGGACCGAACACTTTTGCTAAGTGGGTGTGACGGGCGTTTCGCCAGCTGGCGGGCAGGTCACCGTTGGCTTCCAGTGCCTCATAGATTTCCCTGACCAAAGCGTCGCTTATCTTTTTGGCAGTTCGCAACTTCGCGAGAAGTTCGAAGCCGTGCCATACGGCAATGCCAAAGTCTTTGGCCAGCTCGTGCATCCCTAGGTCGTCGGTCGCGACAATAGCTGAGCGCACCTGCCCGAAAGCCAGTGCGCGGCAGTCAGCGGGCCCGGGAGGCGAACGGCCTTTCACCATGTATTTCTCCACATCCTGCAGCACCCAGTCATGAAGAAATAGGGCGGCACTTTCTATCTGCTCTCGCTCTTCGGCGGTAAGGCGAATGCGTTTGGCCAGGCGCTCTTGGGCAAGCTCCCCATCGGCTTCGAACCATGGGAAGCGGAAGCGGAGTCGTCCGCTGGCAAGCACCTCGTCTTCGACGTCCGCAAGAATCGTGAGCGTGTAGCATTTCTGCCCAAACGGTACACCCAGCAGCGGGCGAACACGTTTGGCCAGACGCAGATAGGCGTTGGTGTCCAACAGGACCAGCGTCGTTCCCGAATTCACCCCGGCCATATCGCTAGCCGTGGGTTAGAGCTTGGTGTAGCGCAGTAGCATCGGACAACGGGATGTCCAGCAGTTGCTGTAGGTAGCCGGAGCCAGTTCCCTGTGCCTGCAGCAGGCGCCGCAATGCGGTGAAGAACTCGCTGCCGAAAACCGTGCGTGCCGCTGCTATGTACGCGCCGGGCTCGGGCGGCAACGGCTCGAACAGCAGCGCGCTTACCAGCGCGCCGCGCTGATGGTTGCGAACCGCATGAATGTCGCTTTCGGTTACTTCAAGCGGGGGCAGGCCACCGGCTTCTGCGCAAGCCTTGGCTTGGGAATAGACCGTGAACAATGAGATTTCGTGGGTGTTCGCGTGCCGCTGTAGTGCGGCTATGACGTCCGTCTTGCACTTGGTGACGGCTGCTTCCGCGTAGGCCAACGCTGCCAGCGGCTGGGGGAAAAGAAGCGCACCCGCGAACGCGTCGGCAAAATCTTCTCCTTCATCCGTTCCGGTCACGCTGGGGGTGTAAACATGCGCCAGTTCGTGTGCCATCCAGAACTTGAAATCTTCGATGTAGGTGTCGAGGTTCAAGTACACGAACGTCACGTTCTGGGCGGGCAGCAATATGTGCAGGGCATTGCCGTGGTGTTGCTGGGCGCCCCAAAGTACCGGGACCACGAAGGCGTCATTGGCGGCGAATTCGCCGATGAGCGTCGAATAGCCAAGCACTGCCTGCTGGCCCAGCCCCAGCTTTTCGCGAATCTGGGCAACCGTTTGCTGCAAGCTGGTATGGCTGGTAGACGGCTGTGCGATGGTGGTGTGCAGGGCACGCGGCGTTGGCAAGTGTGGGACCAAGGGCACGAGCAGCGCGCCCATGGCCTGCGCTTTGGCAATGTGGGCTTCGGTGGTCTTGGTGGCAGCTCTGCGGCGGAACGCCACCACGGGCTTGGTGCTGGCATGCTCCGGCGGAACGACTAGCAGTTCGTCTAGGCGAAGCTTCAACGCCGCGGCAATCTTCAGCAGTTTGTCTGGCCGCGGGCAGTCCGCGCCCTTTAGCCAATTCGTTACCGACTGCGCCGAAACGCCGACCGCGGCGGCCAAATCTTTCCGCGACCAACCCTTGCGCTCAAGGGCCCCGACCACGCCGTCTACATTCAGAGATCTTTGCATCCTTGCGATTCTCGCATGGCAGGGTTGAAAATCAAGTTTAATCAACTTTAGGTTGAGTCGACCCCGGCCGACGACCGCCCGGTAACTGATCTACCGAACAGGATTTGGGAGCGCGGGGACTGGTCTTTGGTACGCGAGGGCCCTCAGTCGAAGGGTACTGTTCCTGGCGTTCTGAATGTCGCTGCCTATGTGGCGCGAACAGCCATAAATGCAGTGCCCCACCGCAGGGGCTTCGTGTTTTGGGCTAAACGCATGCCGAATGGAGGGCGAAACTGGGGCGGAGTAGCGGTAATTTGGAGGGCCTGCCGCCACTCAAACTACTGCACTTGGTGTTATGGTATTGTCCGTTCGTGTATTTCGCGCCCGCACGTTCACGCGTTGGATGCGCAAGGTATGGCTCTCCGATTCAGTGCTCTGTGGGGCGGTGCAGGAGGTGCACTGTGGCGGCCTTGAAGTTCAAGAACCGGTTGATGTCGGAGATGTACGAGACGGCTTCCGGGCTTCTGGAGGCGGGCGTCATCAGCAAGCGTCGAATGGGCGAGTTTGCTGCGCTCTGCCTGCCGGCACTCCCCGTCATGACACCGGCGCAGATTCGCGCGCTGCGCAAGCGCTGCCGCCTCAGTCAGGCCGTGTTCGCCGTGGTGCTGAATACCAGCCTGTCTACCGTCCAGAAGTGGGAAACCGGCGCCAAGCGTCCTGGTGGTCCCTCGCTCAAGTTGCTCAATCTCATCGAACGCAAGGGGCTGGACGTAGTGTTGTAGTGGCACTGCGCACACGCGGTTCCGGATAGTGGCGGAGTGGCGCGGTGTCGTCAGAGCAGCCTCGGGTGCCGAACTCAAGCGACGTTATTGCATCGCCAACGCTTCTTCGGCCAGTTCCCATGGAAGCCGTCTTCCGTTGGCCCGCATCCGTTCCAGCGCATGGCGCGCTTCGGAAATGGAAACTTGGTGGTTTCGTACCAGTTCCGTCATGAGCCAGATGGTTCCTCGAACGTCGACGTTTTCCGCGGTCGCGGCTTGTCGGAGCGCTGCGTCGCCTGTGAGCAGTGGGCACTGCTGGTCTTGGGCTAGAGCCAGTGCGAACAGGTCGTTTCTGCTGGGGCGTCGGTAGCGCTGGCTCAGGGGCACCATCCTCGCTACGCATTCCGGGGATAGCGTCATCGTCGTCAATCCCATCGCCAGCAAATGCGAATGGCGCGCGGCTAGTTCTTCGGCATACAGCACGTCCGGAACGACGAAGCGGTAGGGCAGGCGAAACATGGTCGCCACCAGTTCTCCCACTTCGATGTCCAACAGGATATTGGCGTCACTGACCATCAGCAGCACGGAGCAGCTCCTCCGCGCTTTCCATGCTGCGAACCCGTCGGAACGCATCGAGGCTCAGGTTCAGCAGCTCTGCAGCCTTTGCTTCGCCGATGTAGTCCTCGGCGAGGGCGTGGTACACCAATTGTTCGAAGAGATGCGCCTTCTCTGTTCGGTACACGGCGCCGGGCTCGCGTACATGCCAGCCCTTCATGCCGAACAGCTTCGCCTGTGCTTCGCGGTATGCCGGCGAAACAATGCCCAGGTCCCGCAAGCGGAACAAAATGCCGCTCATGGAAAGCCCGAACTCTTCTTTCAGCAGCGCCAGTTCCTGCAGTTCGACAGCGTTGCGGTGTTTGCCCAGCTTTTGCACCACACTCGCCGCCGGGAACAGGAAGGCGCCTGCGAAACGGTTGCAGGCGGCTTCTTCAGCAAGCGCTGCGGCGAGGCGCCCGTTCAATACCAAGTGGCCTAGTTCATGCGCCAGCGTGAACCGCTGACGGTCACCGGGCCAGTGCCGTCCCACCACGACGATGGGCACTCCTCCGACGCGCGCCGCGAGGCCGTCGAACTTCTGGCCTGCCTCGGCGTCCACCATGAACACACGAACGCCGTGGGCTTCGAGCAGGTCGATAAGGTCCGGGATGGGGTCGAGGCCTAGTTTCCAGGCAGCGCGGACGCGCTCCGCCACGCGCTCGATGTCTTCAAGCGCCCCCACTTCCGCAGGTAAGCCGGTGATTGGCGAGAATGCTTGTATGGGCGGCGTGGGGAACAGATTCTCAAGTTCCAGACGCCGCTCCACTTGGTCCAGCAGTTCGTGGGTAATGGCGTCCAGACGCTTCTTCGGCAGCGTGCTGCGCTTGCGGTAGTCGACGCCTTCCAGTTCCACCAGTTCCGGCCGGAAGAAGTACTCCGCACGCACGTTCAGCGCGCGTGCCAGCGCGAGCAGCACGTCCGACGCCGGCATGGCCACGCCGTCTTCGTACTTCTTGATGGCCGCGTGCGAAAGCCCGACACGTGCGCCTACGTCCCGAAGGGACAGCCCTGCTGCCTTGCGGGCGCGGCGCAAACGGGTGCTGAACATGGGGTGGCATCCTGAAAGGAGCGGGGGGATGAGTGGTTTACAAAGATAAGAAAAATTTATAATTTTGTAAACGTCCCGGGAGGCCTGTATTGCGTCTCCCCGAAGGTTGTCAGTCTTCCAGCAGGCGGTTCAAGGCATTACACATTGCCCCGCCGCAGGGGCTTCGAGTTTTGGGCTAAACGCATGCCGAATGGCGGGCGAAACCGGCGTGCCGGCGCTCTAGGCTTTCGCCCCGAGAGGGCGCTGTCCATTCCGACAGCGTCGACACCGGCGCGTCCCGCCTGCGGGTTGTGTAAAATATCAACGGATGATATTTTAAATGAAGACGGACTTCGGCATCGAAACCTTGCTGGAGCTTCACGATGAAGCTTTTGACCAGAGCGACGGCTACTGGGTGAAGATTGAGGCGTGGCGTGTGTTGCCCACATCCGCCATACCTCACGGTATTCGCTACTCATTGACGCTGCACGGGCCTTACGGAGACCGAGTGCTGGGTTACGACAACGCTCATGCAGTCCATCTACCGAGGAAGTTCAAGTTCGCCGGTATGCGACTGCCGTACGACCACCGCCACAGGCATGCGTCCGACAAAGGCGTTCCGTACGAGTTCAAGGACGCGCACCAACTGCTCGTTGATTTTTTCGCTGAAGTTGACCGGGTACTCGAAGAGGTGAAGCAACCATGAAACCCGTAGCCATTGGCATCTTGTCCAAAGAAGAGATTCGCGAGCGTGTGCTCGCTATCGCCCGTGGTGAACTGAAGCCGCGCGCCGAGGACCCGAAGGTTTGGTTCACCTCCATGCGGTCCCTGGCGGAAGTGCTCAGCGACGAAAACCGCGCGCTGTTGCGGCTGATAGAGGAGGCCAAGCCGCGCTCCGTTGCGGCCTTGGCGGAACTCACGGGCCGGCAGCCGGGCAATCTCTCGCGCACGCTGCGCACCATGTCGAACTACGGGTTCGTGGAGATGCGCCGTGTGAAGCGCGAAGTGATGCCTATCGCGAAGGCCACGCGGTTCCGGATAGTGGCGTAGGGGAGTGGCGCTGGCGGGGCGATGCTGCAAATGTGCCGCCAACACCCACAAACGCAGCCTCCCGCCGCCGAGGCGTCGTGTTTTCGTCTAAACGCGTACCGAATGGCGGGCGAAAGGGGCGGACGCTCTCGTTAAGGTGAATCCCTTGAACAATCATCACGGGGCTAGTTAGATGCTTCACTTATTGCGTTTATTGCATTTGTCGGGAAAACTGTGGGTTCCGACAACAGTGCGCCGGCATGCCCGGCCGCCAGGATGGAATCCCATGAGCTCCAAGACCACCGACCGCAGTCAGCCCGGTAGCATCAAGCCGATTGAAGCTGCCGACCGTGAACTTGCCCTCGCGGCGCAGCGCTACATCGTCGCCGCGCTCGACCACTGTCGCGCAGCGTCCATCACCGTCACCACCGCGGAAGGCAGTCAGCCGAAGGTGGAGGTGCCTCCGGCGGCGCTGCGGCTTATCGGTCAGTTGCTGGGGCTGCTAGGCGAGGGGCGCCCGGTGGTGCTCCTGCCCGAAGACAAAGAGTTCACGACCGTCGAGGCCGCGAATTTTCTAAATGTCTCGCGTCCGTTCGTCATCAAGGAAATTGAGGCGAACCGTTTGCCTTGCCGCAAGGTGGGTACGCACCGCCGCGTCGCCTTCGGCGACCTGCTGCAATACGCGCAGCAGATGCGCGCACGCCAAGCAGGTGCGCTCGAAAAGATGGCTGAAAACGCGCGCGAGTTGGGCCTGGAGTATTGAGTGGCCGGGCATGTTCGCTGTACGGCACTGCTGGACGCGTGTGTCTTGTATCCCTTGGCTATCGCCGATGCGCTGATGAGCGTGGCGGCAGCGGGCTCGTTCTCGGCACGCTGGACCACGTATATCGAGAGCGAATGGGTTTCGGCGCTGGAGCGCGCTCGGCCTGAACTGGTCGGCCGCTTGGATTTTCGTCGCGAATGTATGCGAGAGGCCTGCCAGGACTGGGAAGTACCCAAGGCAGCGTGGGAGCCGTTGGTTGCGTCGCTGGTCCTGCCGGACCCCGACGACCGCCATGTACTGGCAGCTGCCATAGCGGGCCATGCAGACTACATCGTTACCTTGAACCTTCGTGATTTCCCCCAGACCGCCGTCGCGAAGTTCGGCATTGAGGTCGTGGACCCTGATACGTTTTTGTTGAACCAGTGGGATTTGGAACCGGAGGTCGCAGCCGCTGCGTTCCAGGCCATGCGCGAACGGCGCCGGCGGCCGGAGTTCGGGCCCGATGACTTCGCGCGTGCGTTACAAGCAGGCGGGCTTCCGCTCGTTGCGCAACGCTTTCGGGAAGTGGTCATGGCGTGAACAATCGATTACACATCGGCGAGGAGAAAGCCTATGGAAAAGCTTCGCATCGCCGACCTGCCGCAGTTCGACATGGCGGACTACCTGGAAACGCCCGAGGACATCGCCCACTACCTGACAGCCGTGCTGGCGGACAACGACCCCGCCGAGCTTCAGCAGGCCTTGGGCGCCATCGCCCGAGCGCGGGGCATGTCGGAAGTAGCGCGTTCTTCGGGCCTTACGCGCGAGGCGCTCTACAAGGCGCTGCGCGCTTCGTCGCACCCGCAGTTCGATACCATCATGAAGGTGTGCGGGGCCTTGGGTATTCGCCTGGTCGCCGAGGTCGCGAAGCCGGCGTAGAGGAAGCACTAGTGCGCGCCCTCCAAGCAAACTAGTAGTACTTCTTACAAGTTGCACTCCTTGCAAGTTGCCTGCGCTGCCGCCACTCGCTGGCAGACCCACGGGTACCCTTTCAAATTAAAGGACGCTTTAATTTGGTGCCGCGATATTAAAGTGGCTGCCCCGTCGCTGCGGACCACAAATGCTTGAAGGAAGACCGATAAAAGACTAAATTCAGTCCTGAAAGGAGGTCCCATGCGTTACTCGACCCGAATCAAGCCCATCAGTTACCTCAAGGCGAACGCCGCGGAGGTGCTGGAAAATATTCGCGAGGTGCGTGAGCCTCTCGTCATCACCCAGAACGGCGAAGCACGGGCCGTGCTGCAAGATGTGGAAAGCTATGAGGCTACGCAGGAAACCCTTGCCCTGCTCAAGCTGCTGGCGCTGGGCAACCAGCAAGTGGCCGAAGGCAAGGTCGAGAGTTTCGATTCAGTCGCCGAAGAGCTGCGCACCGCGCTCAAGGCGGGCCGGCTGAGCGGTTGAAGATGTCGACGAATTCATATCGGGTACGCCTGACGGCGGGTGCCAAGCAGGATATGTCGTCCATCGTTGGTTACGTGGCGCGGCAAGATAGCCAAAAGGCTGCGGAACGCCTGCTGGAAAAGCTTCTCGCTACCGTAGCCAGCCTAGGTAACTCTCCCGAACGCGGCAGTTTTCCTGCGGAACTGCTCGCGTTGGGGTCGCGTGAGTATCGGCAGATCATCTTTCGTCCCTACCGCTTAATCTACAAGGTGGTGGGTGGAGAAGTGCTTCTCTTCGTTATCGCCGACGGCCGTCGGGATTTCCAAGCCTTGCTTTCTCGCCGTCTGTTGGCGCAGTAGCATGAGCTCTCGCTGCTACTACGCCGCCGCCAACAAAGTGAACTGCCCGCGGCCCAGCAGTTGCTTGAAGTCGGCATCAAAGCTGACCAAGTGTTCGTCGTGATGTAGCACGGCCGCAGCAAGCCACGCATCGGGCAGGTCGTTGCCACCAAGCCGTTTTTCTAGGCAAAGTGTGCGCAGTTTCAGCCACTCTGTGCCAAGAGTGGCCAGCCTCACACCAGGCAATCCCAGCAGCGCGTCGACGAATTCCACTGCACGCTCTATGGGCGTGGGATTAGGGAAGACGCGCGAGTTCGTCACCAGTCGAAGGAAGCTGGTGACAACCAACGGCATGAGTGTGAACGCGGCGCCGGTTTCGGCGGCGCTTGCGGCGCGTTCAAGCCACGCCAGCGCTACGGTATGTTGCGGGTGGTCCGTGCGCGAGGCTGCCACCAAGATGTTGACGTCAGGTGTCATCGTCCGCGGCCTCGAGCATGGCCTTGTTGCTCAATGGGTTGATGCCGGGCGCCAGGCCGCCGCGGCCATCGAACACTGGCAGGCGGACTGGGCCCCTCTTTTTGCTGCCGGGCTTGGCGCGCAGGCGCAGCTGCAGGCCTTCCTCGATGAGGCGAGTGAGGCTGGTGCGCTGCTCGGCGGCAAAAGCCTTGGCCTCGGCTATCAGACGGTCGTTCAGGTCCAATGTCGTCTTCATGTTAGAACTATACAGATTTCTGTAATGGAAATC
>CALQLF020000099.1 GCA_943331345.2 Candidatus Planktophila lacus
CCGGGCGTAGGCGCCTCGACAGCGCGCCCCGGCAAGTCGCCTCTAGCCATCGCGGCCAAGCCATCGGCGTAGCCCAGGTCGATGAGTGCGTTCGTGTACCCGGGCTCGAACAGCAGGAACGACAGCAACTTCTGTCCGCCTTGGTTTCGCGCCCCTAGCGTGCGCAGCAAAATACGCAGGGCGCCTGGCATTTCCTCCAGATGCCCTTCCGTCAGGCTGCTCAAACTCGCTGTGGGCTGTACCACCCGCGCGTCCACATGCCGCAACCCGGCGGCAGTGCACCCTTTCGGGTCACGGTCCACCGCTTCGTTCAAGCGCTCCAGTCGTTCCAAGTCCGCCTGACTGCCGTCCATGAACAGCGTATCCAGCATGTAGCCCAGCAGGTGCCCGAAACTCGGCGCCGGGGGCAAGCGGTGCGCCGGAGCCACCGCCACACCAGCTGATGAAGACGGATCCCGCAAGCCAATGACGACGATGCGTTCAGCGCCGAGGCGCAAGGCCGGGCTTAGCGGCGCGGTATGGCGCATGGCGCCGTCGCCGAACCACTCACCTTCGATGTGCACTGGCGGAAACACCAACGGCACGGCAGCGCTGGCCATCAGATGGTCTAGCCCCAGGTCTGTCTTCACCCCACGGCGCCACGCGCGGGTCCACTCGGGAACCGGTGCAGTGGTGTCGTAGAAAGTAATGGAACGCGCCGAACTGTAACTAGACGCGCTAATGGCCACGGCTTGGAGGTAGCCCTTGGCCAACGAGTGGCGGATATGCGCCAGATTCACGTGACGTTCGAGGGTATGCCGTAGCGGCTTGGTATCGAGCAGCGACTGCGGGGGCTTCACCAGCAGGCCACCAGTGAGCAAGGTGCCCATCAACCGGGTACCCATACGCACCATCGCGCCAAGCGAGGAGTCGAACACGAGGTTGACGTGAAAATGACGCCAGAAGCGCTCGATCTCTTCCATCCCTTCGTGGAAATCGCCAGCGTGGGCAGCCAGCAGAGAAGCCAAAATGCCACCGGCACTGGTTCCGGTAACGATACCGAAGGGCAAAGGGGCGCCGCGCGGGGTAGCGCTGGCGATAGCCTTGAGCACGCCCACTTGGTAAGCGGAGCGCGCCCCACCGCCCGGCAGGACGATGGCAGTACGCTTGGTATCTGTTGGCCACTGGGCCACTGAATTGCCCGACATCCACTCTCCGCCGACTGCGGGCACCCGCCAATTGCGAGTACCATCCCTTGTCAACGCCGCACGAGCGGCACCTCACGACCCTTCAGGAGTCTGCCATGTCTCGTTCTTCCCTCTCGCGCCGCGGCCTGTTCACCCGCTTCGCTGGCGGCCTCGCGGCCACCCTCGTGGCCGCCGCCGGCCTGTTCAGCACCAACGCCTTGGCCGGCCCTCCGCCGACGGTAGGCGCGGCTGCGCCAGCATTCAAGCTCCTCGACCAGGACGGCAAGTCCCACCAGCTCGCCGACTACCGCGGCAAGTGGGTAGTGCTTTACTTCTACCCGAAGGATGGCACACCTGGCTGCACTACACAGGCCTGTACTTTCCGCGACAACATCTTCGCTTTCCGTCGCATGGGCGTCACGGTCTTGGGCGTTAGCGTGGACGACAGCACCTCCCACGCCGAGTTTGCCAAGACCCACCGCCTGCCGTTCACGCTGCTGGCAGATTCGAAGAAAGAAGCCGCCAAGGCCTACGGGGTTTTGCGCAACTATCTGGCCTTCGAAATCGCCAGCCGCCAGACCTTCGTCATCGACCCGCAAGGCCGCATTGCCAAGCACTATCCGGAAGCGGACCCCAAGGACGGCCAGAAGGTGCTGCTGGATGACCTCGCCCGCCTTCAGGCGGCCGCGGCACCCGCCAAGCCCTGACGGCTACAGAGGGCGGCAAGCCGGCGCTTGGCTTCCGCCCCTGACCAGCCATTGGTCAGCCATTGGGTCAGCCGTTGGGTCAGCCGTTGGGTCAGCCCTTGGCCCGCCTTGCAGCCTTACTTGCGCTGCAAGGCGCGGATGGCATCGTCGAGCCCGCGCAGCGTCAGCGGGAACATCCGGTCCTCTGCCAGCTCGCGCACCATCTTCACCGAGGGCGTGTAGCCCCAGCGGTCTTGCGGCTCCGGGTTCAGCCAGACGAAATGCGGGAACGCCGTGGTGATGCGCCGGAACCAGGCCGCGCCGGGCTCATCGTTCCAGTGTTCCACGCTGCCACCAGCGTAAGCAATTTCGTACGGCCCCATCGTGGCGTCGCCCACGAACACTGCGCGGTAATCGCGGCCGTAAGTACGCAGAATTTCATCGGTGGGAATGCGCTGTGCATGCCGGCGGCCGTTGTCCTTCCACATCGCTTCGTAGGTGAAGTTGTGGAAGTAGAAGTGCTCGAGGTGCTTGAACTCCGCGCGCGCGGCGCTGAACAGTTCCTCGCAGAGTTTGATGTGGTCGTCCATGGAGCCGCCCACATCCAGAAACAGCAACACCTTCACGGCGTTGTGGCGTTCGGCCTGCATGCGAATGTCGAGCAAGCCCGCGTTGCGTGCTGTCGAAGAAATGGTGCCGTCCAAGTCCAGCAGGTCCTGTGCGCCCGTGCGCGCGAAACGGCGCAGTTTGCGTAGGGCCACCTTCAGGTTGCGCGTGCCCAGTTGCACTTGATCGTCGAGATTGCGGAACTCGCGCTTGTCCCACACCTTCACGGCACTGCGGCGCCGGCTGCCGTCCTGCCCGATACGAACGCCTTCCGGGTTGTCGCCGTAGGCACCGAAAGGCGAACGGCCACCGGTGCCCACCCATTTGTTGCCGCCTTCGTGCCGGCCTTTCTGCTCGTTCAGTCGTTCGCGCAGAGTTTCCATCAGTTTCTCGAATCCGCCGAGCTTTTCGATCGCCGCGCGCTCTTCTGGCGACAACGTCAACTCGGCGCGGCGCGTCAGCCAGTCCGCCGGCAACCGGGTCGGGTCGATAGCGGCGAACAGGTTTTCCACGCCTTGGAAATATTTGCCGAAGGCGAGGTCATACCGGTCGTAGTAGCGCTCGTCTTTCACGAGCACCGTGCGCGCCAAGCTATGGAAGGCGTCCACGGAAGTTTCCGCCACGCCGGCCTGCAGGGCCGCCATGAGCTGCAGCCACTCGTTGAGCGCCACCGGTACCCCCGCTTGGCGCAGCATGAAGAAAAACCCGGTAAGCACGGGGCGCGGACCTCAGCGCCGAGCGGCGCGGTCCAGGAAGACCAACCGCTCGAACAGATGCACGTCCTGCTCGTTCTTCAGCAGTGCGCCGTACAGCGGCGGCAACGCCGTCTTGCCGTCACCGGCACGCAGCGCTTCCGGGGGAATGTCCTCGGCCAGCAGCAGCTTGAGCCAGTCCAGCAGTTCGGAGGTTGACGGCTTTTTCTTCAGGCCCGGCGTTTCACGCACGCGGAAGAAGCCCTCCAAAGCATCGCGCAAGAGCTCCTGCTTGATGCCCGGGTAGTGCACCGCCACGATGCGCTCCATGGTGGCTGCATCGGGGAAACGAATGTAGTGAAAGAAACAGCGGCGCAGGAAGGCATCCGGCAGTTCCTTTTCATTGTTGCTGGTGATGATGATGAGCGGCCGATGGCGCGCCTTCACCAGCTGACGGGTTTCGTAGACGTGAAACTCCATGCGGTCGAGTTCACGCAGCAAGTCGTTCGGGAATTCGATGTCTGCCTTGTCGATTTCATCGATGAGCAGCACGGGGGACTCCGCACAGTCGAAGGCCTCCCACAGCGCACCACGCATGATGTAGTTGCCAACCTCTTTCACACGCTCGTCGCCGAGCTGCGAATCGCGCAGACGCGACACGGCGTCGTATTCGTAAAGACCTTGCTGTGCCTTCGTGGTGCTCTTCACATGCCACTCGAACAGGGGCCGCCCCAAGCCCCGCGCCACTTCCAGCGCTAGTTGCGTCTTGCCCGTGCCCGGCTCGCCCTTGATGAGCAAAGGACGCTGCAGTTGCACCGCCGCGTTCACGGCAAGACGCAGTTCGTCGGTGGCGATGTAGGAGTCGGTTCCAGCGAATTTCTGTGCGGTCATCACTTGCTCGGCTTGAGTTGCAGGGTCCAGCGCGTGGCGCCGGGCAGGAACGGGGTGGGCACGCCTTGTTCCCAGTCGGCGTGGCCGGCGCCATAGTAAGGCGAAAGCGGGTTGCCAGCGTTGCCGCCCGGCATCTCCAGATAGCCCTCGGCCTCGCGGCCCGGCGTCACCGCGAAGCGCTCGCTGGCGCCGTGCTCCGGGCGCTGCACCCGCGGCATGTCAGCATCGCCAGGCAAGGCCGTGGCGGGCATGTCCACCAACCGACCGAGCCCCGGCACACCCGCGGACAGCGGATGACGAATTTTGGTGGTGTTGTAGCGTCCCCAATTGCAGCCAGCCAATTGCCCGTTGCAATCTTGCTCGGCTTCCTTCAAGACGCCCTGCAGAACCGTACCGAGGAAGGCGTCCCAGCCCTTGCCGCCCGGTGCAGGCAAGGTGCCGGCCGGTGCGCTAACCAGTTGCCACAAAGCCCCTTCGAATTCATTCGGTGCCCGGAACTCGAGGTCCGGCAGGGTGGCTTGGGCGGCTGCAGTGAGGGCCGCATAGGTCTGCTTGGTCAGGTCGCGGTGGAACGCCCGCACCAGCCGATAGCTCACGCTGTCGACTGCCGCCGTAGTGAATGGCATGGCCAGCAAGGCGCGCGTAGCTGCGGGCACTTGGGCCGCATCGGCCGCGCGCAGCACCACAGGCTGCCAGTGCTGCACGAACACCCCCCGGTCATCGAGATGAATCTTCAAGAAATCGGCCGGCGTCGCTTTCTCCAAGGCCACGAGGTCATCGCGAATTTGCTTGGTGCGTGCACCGCGGTCGAAGGTGGAACTGCCCAGCCCCGCGTACAGCGCTGCTGCCGCAGCATCGTCTGCGCTAACACCTTCCCCTGCCACGCCACCAATGCGCGCATTCGCCGTCCAGATACGCCCGTCTGCGGGGTCGACGCGCGCCAAAGCGGCAGGCACCGGGCCCACGCCTGCCCACAAGGCTGCCGGGTCTGTGGACAAACGCGGCAAGGCAATAGGCGGCGCCAAGCGCTGCGGCACTTGCCCCATCAACATCCAAGCGATATGTCCGCTGCTGTCACCCACGGTGAGGTTCTGGGTGGGCATACCGGCCCCACTCGCTACGGCCAGCGCGCTGGCCACATCCGTGGCCTCCATCATCTGGATGGCCTTGAGGTTGGTGCCTCCGGCGAAATGAGGCACCCATTGCACGGCCACCGCGCGGCCGTCCGCGTCTTTGCCTAGCACCGGTCCGAATTCGCTCGTGACGACTTCAATCGTCACCGGCTTGCCGCCGCGCACCTCGAGCACTTCTTCGCGCTTCTGCAAGGCCATGGAGCCCGTGGCCGTCAGATAGTGATCGGCTTGCGCCGGGTCCGGCACGAGCACCACCGAGTCGGTGCTGTCGATGTTGCTGTTGGTGAAGCCCCAAGCGATATGCCCGTTGCTGCCGGCTACCACCAACGGGGAGCCCGGCAAGGAGACGCCCGTGACGGCGGACTGCAAGGCACCGGCGGCGTCGCGGGTTTCCAGCCGCACGCGATACCAGATATGCGGCACGCGAATGGCCAGATGCATGTCGTCGGCAACGAGAGCGCCGCCACTGGCCGTGTGTTTGCCGGATAGCGCCCAGTTGTTGCTACCCACTACCGCTACGCCTTCACCAGAGAGTTCGCCGGCGCCTTCGCCCGCCAATGCTGCCAGCAGGTCGCTCGGCTTAGCTTGCACACTCGCCTGCTTCATAGCGGGCGGCGCTGCAGCGAGAGCGGCTTGCAGCGCCTCCACCGGTACCGGCACAGCCGGCAGCGGCGCACCGAACAAAGGCGCCTGCCACTCGCCGGGCGGGGAATAGAGAAACTCTTCGAGGCCAGGCGTGGTGGCATGGATAGCCGCGCGCTGGCGTTCAAAGCTGCCATCGCTGTCCTGCAACGTCAGGAACATGGCGTGCGCCGTGAGGATAGTGTCTTCCGGCAGCCAAGGGCGTGGCTGCTGCTGCAGCAGCAGATATTCCCAAGGGCGTGCGCGCAGCGCGCCAACGCCGGCATTCACGCCGGCCGCGTAGGCGTCCAGCAAGCGATGCTCCGCGGGCGTTGCGGCGGCGACTACTTGCCGTGCTACCGCACGGAGGCCATGCGGTCGGAACTTGCGGTCGGTGTCGAGCACCTTAGGCCCCAGCAACGCCGCCAGCTCACCGGCCGGCGCGCGGCGCTGCAGGTCCATCTGGAAAAAACGCTCCTGGCCATGCAGGTAGCCGAGCGCATAAGCGATATCTTCGCGGGAACTGGCCACCACGGTGGGCATGCCAGCCGCATCGCGTAGCACGGTAACCGAGGCGCCAAGGCCAGGCAGCGTCGCTTCACCTTCGAGCTGCGGCAGGCTGCCACGCAAGGCCAGCCAACCGGCCAACACAGCGGCCACCACCAGGGCAGCCAACCCGCCTGCCATCCAACCAAGAACCCTACGCCATGAAAAGGAACGGGAAGGCTGGACAGTGGCGGGTGTGTTCATCTGCGGACCTCGAGAATCTTCATGGAGTTGGTGCCGCCCGCAACCCCGGACAGCTCGCCCTTGGTGACAATGATGCGGTCACCTTCATCGGCCAGCCCGAGTTCGATCAGCATGTGGAAGATGCTGGTGTACAACGTCTCCGGGTCCGCATGGACCACGTCGAATGCCACCGGCTGTACTCCACGATACAACGTGACGCGGCGCTGCGTCACCTCCTGACGGGTGAAGGCATAGATAGGAATGTCCGACCTTATGCGGGACATCCACAGGGTAGTGCTACCAGACTCCGTCAGCGCCACGATGCAGCGCACTGGCATGTGGTTGGCGGCGTACATGACGGAGCGGGCGATGGCTTCATCGGTACGCTCGAATTTGTCGTGTTCGTGGCTGGCCTGGCGGAAGTTCGCCACCTGCCACTTCTCGGCGCCGACGATGATATTCACCATCTCCTGCACCGTCTTGACGGGGTATTTGCCCACTGCGGTTTCCGCGGACAGCATGACCGCGTCGGTACCATCCATGACGGCATTGGCGACGTCCGACACCTCGGCGCGAGTGGGCACCGGGTTGTAGATCATGCTTTCCATCATCTGCGTGGCGGTAATGACCGCACGGAACTGGTCAAGTGCCTCGCAGATGATGTGCTTCTGCAGACCCGTGAGTTCGGCGTAGCCGACCTCCACGCCGAGGTCGCCGCGAGCCACCATGACAGCGTCACTGGCCTCGACGATTTCCTTCAAGTTGACGAGCGCCTCGGCGCGTTCGATCTTGGCGACGAGTTTACCGGTGCCACCCGCCGCCTTGAGCAGCGTGCGGGCCTCGTGCATGTCGAGCGCGTTTTTCGGGAATGACACCGCCAAATAGTCGACGCCAATCTGCGCCGCCATGCGGATGTCTTCACGGTCCTTGTCCGTGAGCGCGCCGGCCGAAAGACCGCCGCCACGACGGTTCACGCCTTTGCGGTCGGACAGTTCACCACCCACCACCACCTTGGTGTCGATACGCGTGCCGCGCACCGCCTTCACCTCGAGCACGATGAGTCCGTCGTTCAGCAGCAGCACGTCTCCGGCGCGCACATCGCGCGGAAGGTCGCGATAGGCCACGCCGACCATCTGCAGCGTGCCGCCGTTCGCATCGAAGGCGGGGTCCAGCGCAAAGTCCTGCCCCTCTTCGAGGAACACTTTGCCTTCCAGGAACCGTTCGATACGAATCTTCGGGCCACGCAGGTCACCGAGGATGGCAACCGTGCGTCCTACCTCGGCTGCCGCCTGACGCACCCGACCCACGCGGGCGGCGTGCTCTTCGAGGGAACCGTGGGAGAAATTGACGCGGACCACGTCCACGCCGGCGGCAATCATCGCCGTCAGGGTGGCCAAGTCGTCCGTCGCCGGCCCGAGGGTGGCGACGATCTTGGTACGTCTCTGCTGCTGTCCGGCCATGGTACGTCCCCGAAGCTTTGTCCAACGCTGTCAGAGGGTAATTTACCTGCCGAAAGGGACTTTAGGCAAACGTTTCACCCGCTGCACGGCGCTGCAGGAGGTCCACAGCGGGCAACACCTTGCCCTCCACAAACTCCAGGAATGCACCGCCGCCCGTGGAGATGTAGGAAATGCCCTCCTCCACGCCGTATTTCTCGATGGCAGCCAGCGTGTCGCCGCCGCCAGCCAAGGAGAAGGCCTTGGACTTGGCAATGGCCAAGGCGAGCGTCTTGGTGCCCTCGCCGAACTGGTCGAACTCGAACACACCCACCGGGCCGTTCCAGACGATGGTCCCGGCCGTCTCCAGAATTTTGGCCAGCCGTTCGGCGGTATCCGGGCCGATATCGAGGATGAGGTCATCGGCAGCGACATTCGCCACCGCCTTCACGTCCGCCTCGGCCTGCGCCGAGAAGGCCTTGGCCACGACCACGTCTGACGGCAAGGGAATCTCCGCACCGCGGGCGCTGGCTTCTGCCGCCAGCTTGCGAGCCATGTCGAGCATCTCCGCTTCGTGCAGGCTCTTGCCTACCGGCAGACCGGCGGCGGCGAGGAAGGTGTTGGCAATGCCCCCACCCACAATGAGCTTGTCCACCTTCGACAGCAGCGACTCCAGCACCGTGAGCTTGGTCGATACCTTCGAGCCCGCCACGATGGCCACCAGCGGCCGGGCGGGCTTTTCCAGCGCTGTCTCCAGCGCCACGAGTTCGTTTACCAACAAGGGGCCAGCACAGGCCACCGGCGCATAGCGCGCCACACCATGAGTGCTCGCCTCGGCGCGGTGCGCCGTACCGAAAGCATCCATGACATAGACATCGCACAGCGCCGCCATGCGACGCGACAGCGCCTCGTTGTCTTTCTTCTCGCCCTTGTTGAAGCGGACGTTCTCGCAGAGCACGGCCTCCCCAGGCGCCACTTCCACGCCATCGAGCCAGTTCGTGACCAGCGGTACCTTGCGGCCCAGCAGTTCCGAAAGGCGCGCGGCCACCGGGGCCAGCGAGAACTCCGCCGCCGGGACGCCCTCTTCAGGGCGCCCGAGGTGGGAAAGGATCATGAGGCGCGCACCACCGGCCAGCGCCGCGCGCAGCGTCGGCAACGCTGCGCGGATGCGGGCATCGCTTGTCACCACACCGTCGTGTACCGGGACATTGAGGTCCTCGCGGACCAGCACGCGCTTGCCGCGCAGGTCCAGGTCCGTCATGCGGATGACTTGCTGCATGGCTTTGCCTTTACTTCGCGCGGGACCAGGCCAGCGTGGTATCGAGCATGCGGTTGGAGAAGCCCCACTCGTTGTCGTACCACGAGCAGACCTTCACCAAAGTGCCGTCGATGACCTTCGTGAGGGTCGAGTCGTAGGTGGAAGAGGCCGGGTTATGGTTGAAGTCCACCGAGACGAGCGGACCGTCGTTGTAGGCCAACACGCCCTTCAACGGACCATTGGCAGCGGCCTGCACGAGGGCATTGATCTCTTCGGCCGAGGTGGCGCGAGCCGCCACGAACGAGAGGTCTACCAGCGACACGTTGATGGTGGGTACGCGGATGGCGAAGCCATCGAGCTTGCCATTCAGTTCCGGGAGCACGAGACCCACGGCCGCCGCAGCACCAGTCTTGGTCGGAATCATGGACATCGTGGCCGAACGCGCGCGACGCAGGTCCTCGTGGTACACGTCCGTGAGCACTTGGTCGTTGGTGTAGGCATGCACCGTGGTCATGATGCCGTGCACCAGACCGATATTGTCGTGCAGCACCTTGGCCAGCGGGGCCAGGCAGTTGGTGGTGCACGAAGCGTTCGAGATGACAGTCATGTCACTGCGGAGCACGTCGTGGTTCACACCATAGACGACCGTGGCGTCTACGTCCTTGCCGCCGGGCGCCGAGATGACGACCTTCTTCGCGCCACCCTTGAGGTGCGCCGAAGCCTTTTCCTTGGTAGTGAACAAGCCGGTGCACTCGAGCACGACGTCCACGCCGAGTTCGCCCCAAGGCAGCGCCGCCGGGTCGCGGCTCTTCAGCACGCGGATGCGGTCCCCGTTCACCACCATGCTGTCGCCATCGACGGCCACTTCACCGGGGAAGCGGCCGTGCGCGGTGTCGAAGCGCGTCAGATGGGCGTTGGTATTGGCGTCACCCAAGTCGTTGATGCCAACAATCTGGATTTCATTCGTGCGGCCCGCTTCGTACAGCGCCCGCAGGATGTTGCGGCCAATGCGGCCGTAGCCATTAATGCCAACCTTCACAGCCATGGTCTACTCTCCAGTAAAGAACCTGAAACGAAAAAATGAAGTTGCCTGAAACGCCCGCCACTAGCGGTGCGCCAGCACCCCTTCCACTGTCGCCGCCACCTGGGCAGGCGTGAAACCGAACTGCTCGAACAGCACCTTCGCCGGTGCCGAAGCGCCAAAGCGATTGAGGCCGACCACCGCACCGTCGTGCCCGACGTAGCGATACCAGCCCTCTGTAACACCAGCCTCGACGGCCACGCGCGGCAAGCCCTTGGGCAACACCGCTTCGCGCCAAGCCG
>CALQLF020000100.1 GCA_943331345.2 Candidatus Planktophila lacus
CGTTACCTCTACTTCGCAAACAAGGCGGACGTGGAAGGCTACAACGACGTGTCCACCGTGTTCCGCTCGACGGCGGAAGGCGAAACCGGCCACGCGCACGGCCACCTCGAGTACCTCGAGGCCGTGGGTGACCCGGCCACCGGCCTGCCCATCGGCAGCACCTCGGACAACCTGAAGGCGTCCATCGCTGGCGAAACCCACGAGTACACCGATATGTACCCGGGCATGGCCAAGACGGCGCGCGACGAAGGCTTCGTCGAGATTGCGGACTGGTTCGAGACGCTGGCCAAGGCCGAGCGTTCGCACGCCAACCGCTTCCAGAAGGCCCTGGACACCCTGTAAGGGGTTTCGGGCGCCCGCGGTTGCCGGCCCGAATGGGCAAGCAGCGCGGCGGGTGTTGAGGGAGGGGGCAGGGCAGGCGTCCATGGCGTCGGCGACTGCCCCTTCTTTTTGGTCGCTTCTTTTTGGCACAGGTGAACGGCATGAGCGGTACCCCCACGAACTTCGGTTCGCGCGAAGGCAGCTTGGAGGCGCCCACGCGCCACCCCGTCGATTGGAAGAACCCTGAGTTCTACGACGAGGAGAAGCTCTTTACGGAACTCGAGCGGGTGTTCGACATCTGCCACGGTTGCCGCCGTTGCTTCAGTCTGTGCAATTCCTTTCCGACGCTGTTCGATGCGGTGGACGCCGCGCCGAGTGGTGAACTAGACACGGTACCCAAGCCGGTCTATTGGGAGGTGGTGGACCACTGCTACCTCTGCGACATGTGCTACATGTCCAAGTGCCCCTACGTGCCGCCACACGCTTGGAACCTCGATTTCCCGCACTTGATGCTGCGTGCCAAGGCCATCAAGCACGCCAAGGGCGAAACCTCGTTCCGCGACAAGGTGCTGAGCAGCACGGACACCGTGGGTAACCTCGCTGGTATTCCTGTGGTGGCGGAAGTGGTGAACGCGGTGAACAAGACCGCGCTGGGCCGCAAGGCGCTGCAGAAGGTACTGGGCGTGCACGAAAACGCGCCGGTACCCGAGTACCACAGCAACACTTTCCGCAAGCAAGACGCGCGCCGCGTGAAGCCGGTGCTCGCCGCCACGCCGGCCGAAGGCACCACCGGCAAGGTGGCGCTGTTCGCCACTTGCTATTGCAATCGTAACGAACCGGATATCGACACCGACCTCGTGAAGGTGTTCGAACACAACGGCATTCCCGTGACGTTGGCGCAGAAGGAAAAGTGCTGCGGCATGCCGAAGCTCGAGCTTGGCGACCTCAAGGCCGTCGAAGAGCTGATGCAAGTGAATGTGCCGCAGCTCGCCGCACTGGTGGACCAAGGCTACGACATCGTGGCGCCCGTGCCTTCGTGCGTGCTCATGTTCAAGCAAGAGCTGCCCTTGCTGTTCCCGCAGGACCCGTTGGTCGCCAAGGTAAAGGCGGCCATGTTCGACCCCTTCGAATACCTCATGCTGCGTCACAAGGCAGGCCTCCTGAAGACCGAGTTCGCGCAGGAATTGGGCAAGGTGTCTTACCAAGTGCCTTGCCATCTGCGCGTGCAGAACATTGGCCTCAAGACGCGCGATGTGCTGAAGCTGGTGCCCAATACCACTCTCGAAGTCATTGAGCGTTGCACGGGCCACAACGGCACCTACGCCGTAAAAGAAGAGTTCCACGCCACCTCCATGAAGATCGGCAAGCCGGTGTTCAACAAGGTGGAAGCGGGCAAGGCGGACTACCACTCCAGCGACTGCCCCATGGCCGGCCACCAGATCGAGAACGGACTGAAGACCCCCCGTGCTCCCACCCACCCGCTGACGCTGCTCGCCAAGGCTTACGGGCTCTAGCCCGGGCTTGTGGTTTGCAGTCGTCGCCGCTGACAAGGATCTGAAAATGCATCTGAAGCCTGAAGACCTGATGACTCTCGAAACTTATGCGCGCGAACGCCTGGCGTTTCGTGCGGCAGTTATCGAGCACAAGAAGCGCCGCAATGTGTCGGTGGGGCCGAACCTCATGTGGCTCTTCGAAGACCGCCTCACCATTCAATACCAAGTGCAGGAAATTCTGCGCACGGAACGCGTGTTCGAGCCGGCAGGCATCGCGGACGAGTTGGGTGCCTACAATCCGCTCATCCCGGACGGCACTAATTTCAAGGTAACGCTGCTCATTGAATACGCAGACCCCGTGGAGCGGGCGGCGCGGCTGAAGGTGCTGAAGGGCATTGAAGACCGCTGCTATGCCGAAGTGGCGGGCCACGCGCGCGTCTACGCTATTGCCGACGAAGACCTCGAGCGCGAGAACGCCGAGAAGACCTCGTCCGTGCATTTCTTGCGTTTCGAGATTCCGGCGGATGCCCGTGCCGCGGCCCGCGCTGGCGCGGCGCTGACGTTCGGTGCAGATCACCCGGAATGCACCGTGCAGGTGACGGTGGGCGAAGTGACCCGCGCGGCGCTGGCGCTTGACCTGACGGATTGATTCCTGCCTTGTGGGAGGGAGCTTGCTCCCGACTCTTGTGGCCCTGATGGTCGGCAGCAAGCTGCCTCCTACAGTGGACAGGGGTTCTTGTGGGAGGGAGCTTGCTCCCGACTTGCTCCCTCCGTTGTAGGAGGGAGCTTGCTCCCGACCCTTGGACGGGCTCGCGCCCTGAGCCCGCCGCTACAGTAGACTAGCGGCCCTTGCGTTCCCCATCGCCGGAGCTGCGCCCCTTTGAGCTATAACGCTGCCGATATTGAAGTTCTGTCTGGCTTGGACCCGGTCCGCCGTCGGCCGGGCATGTACACGGACACCAGCCGTCCGAACCACCTGGTTCACGAAGTCGTCGACAACTCCGTGGACGAGGCTCTCGCTGGCCACGCCAAAACGCTGGAAGTCATCCTCCACGCGGACCAGTCCATCGAAGTGACGGACGACGGTCGCGGCATGCCCGTGGACCTGCACCCCATCGAAAAGCTGCCCGGCGTCGAACTCATCCTCACGCGCCTCCATGCGGGCGGCAAGTTCAGCGGCAAGAACTACGAATTCTCCGGCGGCCTGCATGGCGTCGGTGTGTCGGTGGTCAATGCGCTGTCCAAGCGCCTCGAATGCCGCGTGAAGCGCGGCGGCGAAGAATTCCTCATCAGCTTCCGCGACGGCCATTTGGACGAGAAGTTGAAAGTCGTCGGCAAAGCGGCGCGCGGCGTCTCTGGCACCAGCGTGCGCTTCTGGCCAGACGGCAGCTATTTCGACAGCGACAAGGTGTTGGTGTCGCGCCTGCGCCATGTGCTACGCGCCAAGGCGGTGCTATGCCCTGGCCTTCGCGTCAAGCTGTTCAACGAAGCCACCAACGAACGCGAGGAGTGGTTCTACGCAGGTGGCCTCGGCGGCTATCTTTCGGACCAACTCGCGCAGCGCCCGTTCCTGCCGGAAGAGCCCTTCTCGGGTTCCATGAAGGGAGGCTCGGAAGTCGCGGACTGGGCCGTCGTCTGGGTGCCCGACTCGGAGCCGGGCGTCGGCGAAAGCTACGTCAATCTCATTCCTACCGCCGAAGGCGGAACGCACGTGAACGGTTTGCGCGCTGGCCTCACGGATGCCGTGCGCGACTTCTGCGAGTTTCGGAACCTGCTGCCGCGTGGCGTGAAGCTGGCGCCGGAAGACGTGTGGGACCGCGTCAGCTATGTGCTGAGCGTGAAACTTACCAACCCGCAGTTTGCCGGGCAGACGAAGGAACGCCTGTCGTCGCGTGAATGTGCCGCGTTCGTGGGCGGTATCGTCAAGGACTCTTTGGCGCTGTGGCTGAACCAGCACCCCGATGCCGGCGAGCGTATCGCGCAGTTGGCAATCTCGGCAGCGCAAGAACGCCTGAAGGCCGCCCAGAAGGTGGTACGCAAGCGCATCACGGCAGGCCCGGCGTTGCCCGGCAAGCTGGCGGACTGCTCCAGCCAAGACCCTGCCCGCGGCGAACTGTTCTTGGTGGAAGGCGACTCCGCCGGTGGCTCCGCCAAGCAAGCGCGGGACCGCGAAACGCAGGCCATCATGCCGCTGCGCGGCAAGATTCTGAATACTTGGGAAGTGGAAAGCGGCAGCGTGCTGCAGAGCCAGGAAGTGCACGACATCTCCGTGGCGCTAGGCGTAGACCCGGGCATGTCCGAGGCGGACCTCAAGAACCTGCGCTACCACAAGGTGTGCATCCTCGCCGACGCCGACTCGGATGGTCAGCACATTGCCACGCTGCTGTGCGCGCTGTTCCTGCGCCACTTCCGGCCCATGGTGGTGGCGGGGCACGTGTTCGTGGCTATGCCGCCGTTGTACCGCATCGATATCGGCAAGCAGGTGTACTACGCGCTTGACGACGGCGAACGCCAAGGCCTGCTCGACCGGCTGCAGGCAGAAGGCGTACGCGGCAAGCCCATGATCACCCGCTTCAAGGGCTTGGGTGAAATGAGCCCGCTGCAACTGCGTGAAACCACGATGGCCACCCAAACGCGCCGCTTGGTGCGCTTGACGGTGGATGGTGAGGATGGCGTCGACCAGATCCTCGATATGCTCCTGGCCAAGAAGCGCGCGGCAGACCGCCGCGAGTGGCTGGAGAGCAAGGGCAATCTGGCTGAGATCTGAACATGGCAAACCTTCCCATGAATTTCGAGGGCATCGAGCAGCAGTCGCTGCGCGACTTCACCGAGAAGGCGTATCTCGACTACTCGATGTACGTCATCCTCGACCGTGCGCTGCCCATGCTCGCGGACGGCCTGAAGCCCGTGCAGCGGCGCATCATCTACGCCATGAGCGAACTGGGCCTTGCGGCCGGTGCCAAGCACAAGAAGTCGGCTCGTACCGTCGGCGATGTCATCGGCAAGTTCCACCCACACGGCGACAGCGCCTGCTACGAAGCCATGGTCCACATGGCCCAGCCGTTCAGCTACCGCTACCCCATCGTCGATGGGCAGGGCAACTGGGGCTCCCCGGACGACCCGAAGTCCTTCGCTGCCATGCGTTACACCGAAAGCAAGCTGCGGGCCTACGCAGAGACGCTCCTCGGCGAACTGGAGCAGGGCACTGTGGATTGGGTGCCGAACTTCGACGGCACCATGGAAGAACCCTCGCTGCTTCCCGCGCGCCTGCCCAATGTGTTGCTGAATGGCACTCAAGGCATCGCCGTGGGCATGGCGACGGACATTCCGCCGCACAACCTGCGCGAAGTGGTGAACGCCACCATTCATCTCATGGACAACCCGGAAGCCACGGGGCGTGAGCTGGCGAAGTTCGTGCCGGGGCCAGATTTCCCCACTGGCGCGGAAATCATCACGCCGAAGAGTGAACTGCGCGCCATGTACGAGACAGGCAATGGCACCTTCCGTGCCCGCGCCACCTACATGGAAGAAGACGGCGACATCGTCATCACCCAACTGCCTTACCAGGTGAGTGGGTCCAAGGTGCAAGAGCAGGTTGCGGCGCAGATGCGCAACAAGAAGCTGCCCATGCTCGAAGATCTTCGCGACGAGTCCGACCACGAAAACCCAACGCGCCTCGTGTTGGTGCTGCGCTCGAACCGCGTGGATGTGGAGCAGCTCATGGCGCACCTGTTCGCCACCACGGACTTGGAGCGCACTTACCGCGTCAACATCAACGTCATCGCATTGGATGGCCGCCCACGGGTCATGGGCCTGCGGGATGTGCTGGCCGAGTGGATCACCTTCCGTCTTGACACCGTGCGTCGCCGCTTGCAACACCGCTTGGAAAAAGTGCTGCGCCGCCTGCACATCCTCGACGGTTTGCTCATCGCCTTCCTGAACCTCGATGAGGTCATTCGTATCGTCCGTACCGAGGACGAGCCGAAGCAAGTGCTCATGGCCACGTTCGGCCTGTCGAACGAACAGGCCGAAGCCATCCTCGAAACGAAGTTGCGCCATTTGGCGCGCCTCGAGGAAATGAAGATTCGCGGCGAGCAGGCGGAACTAGCTGCTGAACGTGACGGCTTACAGGCCATTCTGGGTGACGACAGCAAGCTGCGTTCGCTGGTGCGGTCGGAACTGCAAGCGGACGCCGAAAAGCATGGCGACAAGCGCCGCACCAAGCTGGTGGAACGCGAGGCCGCGCAGGCCATCGACGAATCTACACTGGTGCCCACTGAGCCCGTAACGGTGGTGCTATCCACGCTTGGCTGGGTGCGTCAGGCCAAGGGCCACGAAATCGACCCGGTGTCACTGTCTTATAAGGCAGGCGACAGCTTCAAGGCCGCGGCGCGCGGCAAGAGCACGCAGCAGGCGGTGTTCGTGGACTCCACCGGGCGCACTTACAGCCTGCTGGCACACACGCTGCCGTCTTCGCGCGGGCAGGGCGAGCCCATTTCAGGCCGCTTGGACCCGCCCGATGGCGCTACGTTTGCCGGCGTGCTCATCGGCGATGGTGCCGAAAAGTATTTGCTCTCCAGCGATGCCGGCTACGGCTTTGTCGCGCCCTTGGAGGCGATGTTCGCTGGTAAGCGCGCTGGCAAGGCGGTGCTCACGGTGCCGGAAGGTGCGAAGGTGTTTGCGCCGTGCTTGGTGCCCGCTGAGGGCAAGGCTATGGTGGCAGTCGCCAGCAGCGAGGGCCGCTTGCTGGTGTTCCCCGTGGCGGATGTGCCCGAGCTCGACAAGGGCCGTGGCAACAAGTTGTTCGGCTTGCCGCCAGCGCGCGGCGGGCTGGTCGATGAAACGCTTATGGGCGTGGCAGTCGTGCCGGAAGGCGGCAAGCTTTATGTGCAGTGCGGCGAGCGCCGCATGACGCTCACCTTCAACGAACTGCGCGAATACCACGGTGAGCGTGGGCAGCGTGGCGGCCTGCTGCCGCGCGGCTGGCGCACCGTGAGCTATCTGGAAGTTTGAAGAGTCCTGTAGGAGGGAGCTTGCTCCCGACTCTTAGCCCAGCACCACTTCTTCGGGCTTGCTCAGCAGGTAGCCTTGCATGAACCCCACGCCTATCTGCCACAACACGGCCATGGTGTTGGCGTCTTCGACGCGCTCGGCAATGGTGGCGGAACCAGCCTCTCGGGCCGCCAACACCAACTGCTGCACTTTGTCCTGCTGCGGCACGCTTTGGGCCAGGCCCTGCATCAGCGTGCCGTCAATCTTCACGAAATCCGCGCCTACCTGCGCGAGGATGCGCGTGGCAGCGGCGGTGGAACCGAAATGCTCCAACGCGAAACGGAAGCCGAGTTGCCGCAGGTTCTCGGCTAGCATCCGCGTGGCCTCGAGGTATTGCCCGGCCACTTCTTCGGTTACCTGAAAACACAGCTGCCCCGGCGGTACCCGCATGGCTGCCAGTTGGTTCTGCAACCAACTCATCAACGTGGCGTCGTTCACGCTGGCACGCGACAGGCGCACGAAGACGGCATCGGGCCGGCGCTGTTGGCAGAAGGCCATGGCAGCCCCGATGACCCAGCGGTCGATGAGCTTCGTGAGGTCGTTGCGTTCGGCGGCCGGTAGGAACGCGGAAGGCAACACTTCGTCGCCGGTCTCGTCCGTCATGCGGATGAGTACGTCGTAGAGGCCTTGCTCCTTGCCCAGCAGACTGGCGACGGGCTGCTGTACCAAGCGAAAGCGGTTGTCGAGCAACGCCGCCTTGATCTGCTTCACCCAGATTTCATCGTAGGCCAGTTCGCGGGTTTCGCTGTCGCTGCGGTCCAGCAGCAACAGGCGGTTGCCTCCCTTGTTGCGTGCCTGACGTGCGGCCTCCACGGCATCTGCGGCCGGTGCCGCCGGGTCTTTCACCGAACTGTGGAGGATGCCAATGCCGATACTGACGGTCATCGACACGGAGCGGTCCCCGGCGCTGAAAGCTTCGTTGGCGATGCGTTGCAACAGGTGTTCTGCCCATGTCTGGACATCGAGCGTGGTGCCGCGTTCCAGCAGGACCATGAAGCCTGCGCCGCCCAACCGCCCGCAGAGGTCGGTGGAGGTGAGGCTCTCGCGGACGAGTCGGCCGAGATGGACCACCAGTTCCTCGGCGACGAAGGGCCCCACTTGCGCTATAGCCTCCTCGAAGCCGTCAGGGCGAATGAAGGCCAAATGCCGAACGCCGCCGGCGGGCGGGGTGGCGGCCCGTTCATGCAGGCGTTCCACGAACGCTTGGCGGTGTAGCAAGCCGGTACCGGGGTCGGAGTCGAGCACCGAGGTAAGCGTATGCGCCACTTCAGCGGCATCGCGTCCAGCCGCAGGCACGCTCAGTTGCACTGCTGGTTCGCCTTCGAAGGAGGTCGGCGCCAGTTCCAGTTCCAACCGGAGCGAGTCGCCGTTTCCCAAGCGCGCCACGGCATTCAGCGTGTGGTCTTCCCAGCGGCCCTGCTGGCTGGCTACGAGTGCGCCGCGCAGCGAGGGGTGGCTTTCCGGCATGAACAAGTCCATAGCCGGGGTGCCCACGACACTCTCCAGCGAACGCAGCACGAGGTCCAGCCAAGCGGGGTTGGCCTCGACCACAATGCCTTCCTGAACAATAGCGATGGCATCTGCTGAACCCGCCACGAAGGCGTGCAACTGGCGCTGGGAAGCCCGCGCGGAGCTGACGGTATTGGTCAGGGCGCGTTGGAGACGGAATGCCTTGAGTTCCCGGCTGCAGACATGCTGGAGCCGTGCGCGCCCGCTGGCCGTGACGGTGTCTTGGGCGCCTGCCTTCAGGTCCGCCAACAGCAAGGGCTCCGCGAGATGGGCGCGGACGCAGACCAGTGGCACGCCGGGGCAGTGCTGGTCGCGGAGGCGAGCGATTTCGGCTGGTTCCGCCAAGCCGTCTTCCGCGAAAAGCAGCAGCAATTCCGGTCGCAGGCGGGCCGCTTCCACCAGCGCTCCGGCAGTGGGCAGCCAATGGCAATGCACGGCGAGCCCCTGCTCGCGCAGGGCGCTGTTGATAAAGGTGGCCGCCTCTTCTTGGCGAGCAAATACCAGCAGGGGTATGGCGACAGTGTCAATCATCGATGGCGGGGACTCATGCAGGGGGCGACCGACCCCCGGAGTCTACCACCGGTGTTTTGGAGGATGCCCCCGGGATTTCCCTGACAAAGCGGGGCACCAGATAACCCGGGAGTCGCTTTAGGAGGTTGGCCTGAAGTTCCAGCGCCACCGCATCGGCCACGGCAAAGTGCGCTGCGCCACGTACACGGTCGAGTTGGTGCAGGTAGTAGGGCAGCACGCCCGCCGCGAAGCCGGCTTCCGCCAAGTCCACTTGGGCCTCAACGCTATCGTTTACCCCACGCAGCAGCACCGCTTGGTTCAGCAGCGTTACTCCGGCCGCGCGCAAGCGCCCGCAGGCTTCCCGTAGGGCGGGGCTGAACTCCCGCACGTGGTTGGCGTGGAGCACCATGACTACTGGGTGGGGAAAGCGTGCTAACCAGCCCGTTAGTGCGTCGTCGACGCGCGAGGGCAGTACCACGGGCGTGCGCGTGTGCAGGCGCAGTCGGCGTAGTTGCGGCAGGGTAGCCAGTTCCCGCGCAAGGCGTTCCAATTTGCTGTCGGCCAGCGCCAGGGGGTCGCCGCCGCTGAGGATGACCTCGGTGGCGTCCGGGTCCGCGCGCAGGCGTTCGAGAGCTGGCTGCCAGCCAGCGGCGGCCGCGTTTTCGGCGGCGTAGGGAAATTCGCGGCGGAAGCAGTAGCGGCAGTGAACGGCACAAGCGCCGGTGGTGATGAGCAGCCGGCGCCCGTCGTATTTGTGCAGCAGTCCGGGGCTGGCCAGCACCTCGAGGTCGCCCACCGGGTCCGCGATAAAACCGGGCACTTCCAGCAGTTCGTCCTCTACCGGCAACACTTGCCGCAAGAGCGGGTCCGCGGGGTTGCCGCGTTCCATAAGCGCCACATAGGCCTGCGGCACCCGCAGCCCGAACCGCGCTGCCGCCTCCTGCATTCGTACCAGCGCGGCGCCTTCGGGTACGGGTAGGCCTAGGGCTGCCAGCAACTGTTCCGGGGCCGTGATGGCACCTGCCAGTTCGGCCTGCCAGCGGGCGGGGTGGTCGGTTTGGGCTCGCGCGGGTATCATAGAGGGCTGATTATTCCACGGCTGCCGGTTTGGTGGCCCTCAATGCGAGTGCACCATGTCCTCCTACAGCACCAACGAATTCAAGGTCGGCCTCAAGATTCTCCTCGAGGGCGAGCCGTTCGCCATCGTCGAGAACGAGATGGTCAAGCCCGGCAAGGGCCAGGCCTTCAGCCGCGTGAAGGTGCGCGCCCTCAAGACGGGTCGCGTCACGGAACGCACCTGGAAGAGCGGCGACAGCGTGGAAGGCGCGGACGTCGTCGACGTCGACATGCAGTTCCTGTATCGCGAAGGCGATTTCTGGACCTTCATGGTGCCGGACAACTACGAGCAGTACACCGCCGGCAAGTCGGCCATGGGCGAAGCCGCCCAGTGGCTGAAGGACGGCGTGGA
>CALQLF020000101.1 GCA_943331345.2 Candidatus Planktophila lacus
AGTACCGCCAGCAGCGTGGCGAAAGCCGAAGCCCAGTGTGCTGGCGTCAACATCAGTTGCGATAGTTCAGCGGCGGCGCGCGGTCGCCGACGATGGAGACGTATTCGAAGTTCGGGCCGCGACGCTTGTCGAACTCGGCACGCGCTGCGGCAATCAGCTTCGGGTCCTTGAACAGGGCTACGCCGGTGAGTGCCAGCTTCTTCGCCGCCACTTCCATACCCTTCAGACCGATGCTGGTGCCACCTGCCGCCACCGCCTGCCAGCTGTGCGCGGGCGTGCCGGGAACCCAAGTGGCGGTGCGAATGCCTACGGTGGGCACAAGCCAGCTGATGTCACCTACATCGGTGCTGCCATAACCATCGCGTTCAGAGCCATAAGGCTGCACCACTTGCTCCGTCCCCGGCGATTTCGCAGCCGTACCCAAGGTAGCAATGATGCCGTCAGCGAAGGCGCGCTCTTCGGCGGTGTACTGCACGCCACCCACGCGGCGCATCGCGCTGTCTGCTACGGCGCCTAGCGTGTCGTTGGGCAGCAGGCTGTAGACGCCATGGATCACTTCGTAATCCATGGTCGTGCCCGTGCCTAAAGCACCGGCTTCGGCGGCCTTCACCACACGGTCGAACAAGCCGAGCATGACGCGCGGGTCCTTGTGGCGCACGTAGTAGTAAACCTCGGAGAACTCCGGGACCACGTTCGGTGCAGCGCCACCGTTGGTGATGATGTAGTGGATGCGCGCATCGGAAGGCACATGCTCACGCATGAGGTTTACCATGTAGTCCATGGCCTCTACGCCGTCGAGTGCGGAGCGGCCGCGCTCGGGCGCGCCAGCCGCGTGGCTGGGAATGCCGTGGAAGCGGAACTTTGCGCTCTTGTTGGCGAGACTGATGTCTTGCGTAGCGTTGTTGGTGTCGCCGGGATGCCAGTGGATGACGACATCGACATCCTTGAACAGTCCAGCGCGGGCCATGTAGACCTTGCCGCCACCGCCTTCTTCAGCGGGGGTGCCGTAGAAGCGCACGGTGCCGGCAGTGCCACTGGTCTTCAGCCACTGGGCGATGGCGATAGCGGCGCTGGCGCTACCAGTGCCGAACAGATGATGGCCGCAAGCATGGCCACTGAGGCGGCCTTTCAGTGGCGTACGCACCGGGTTGGCGGCTTGGCTGAAGCCGGGCAGGGCGTCGAATTCGCCGAGCAGGCCGATGGTGCTGCCACCGGTGCCTTGCTTGTATTCGGCGGTGAACGCCGTGGGAATGCCGGCCACGCCAGCCGTGACGGTGAAGCCGGCATCGGCCAAGACTTTCTGCAGCAGCGCCGAGGACTGGCGCTCCTGGTAACCCACTTCGGCAAAGCCCCAGATGGCCAGTGCGGTGTCAGCGTCTATAGCGCGGTGTGCCTCGACGCTGGCCAGCACGGCCTTGGTGTCGCTTTCCGAAAGCGGGGAGCGGGGCGCTTTGTTGGCACCCATGGCAGGTGCCGCGGTTAACGCGACGAGCAGGAGGCTAGTCACGAGGTGGAAGGTGAAGTGCGTGGCGCGCAGGGCGCGAGCGAGATTAGGGGTGTTCATGCCCCGATAGTAGCGCGACTTTTACCGCCGGCGCAGCAGCAGGTACAGCGCGCTCGCCGCCATGGCCACCCAGCCCGCCCATACGGGTTCGGCGGCCAGGCCACACCACAGCACGCCGCCGAGGAACCCGGCACAAGCCACTACGGTGGCATCGCGTCGGCGGTTGGCTGCTTCGTTGGCTGCCTGCAGGGCTGCCAGTCGCTGTGGCTCCAGTTGCAGCGTCAGCTTGCCTTGGTTCAGGTCGCGCAGGCCGCGCTGCAGCACGGCAGGTGCGCCCTTAAGCGCTTCGAGCACGTCGGGCGCTTGCTGGCGCCAGCTGCGCAACACGGCGAATGGCGAAAGATGTTCCTTCATCCACTGCCGCAGGATGGGTTGTGCGGTTTGCCACAAGTCCAGTTCGGGGTAGAGCTGGCGGCCCAAGCCTTCGATGTTCAGTAGCGTCTTCTGCAGCAGGATGAGTTGTGGCTGCACTTCCATGCGGAAGCGGCGTGCGATTTCGAACAGCCGCAGCAGTACTACGCCGAAGGAAATCTCCGACAGCGGCTTGTTGAAGATGGGCTCGCATACCGTGCGTACGGCGCTTTCCAGTTCGTCGATACGCGTGTCGGGCGGCACCCAGCCGCTATCGATGTGCAACTGCGCCACGCGACGATAGTCGCGGTCGAAGAAGGCCAGGAAGTTCGCGGCCAAGTAGTGCTGGTCGCGCGTGTCCAGCGTGCCCACGATACCGAAGTCGATGGCGGCATAGCGCGGGTTCGCCGGATCTGTGACGTCCACGAAGATGTTGCCGGGGTGCATGTCCGCATGGAAGAAGTTGTGCTTGAAGACCTGCGTGAAGAAGATTTCCACGCCGTATTCGCCGAGTTTCTTGAAGTCGGTGCCGAGTTCACGCAACTTCGCGATGTCGGAGATTTGCACGCCGTAAACGCGCTCCATCACCATCACATCTACCCGGCAAAGGTCCCAGTAGACCGCAGGCACATGGATGATGGGCGAGCCGAGGAACTGCCGGCGCAACTGCGCGGCGTTGCCGGCTTCGCGCATCAAGTCCAGTTCGTCGAGCACGGTCTTTTCGTACTCGGACACCACTTCCACGGGACGAAGACGCCGGCCATCGTCGGAGCCAGTCGCTACGATGCCCGCTACGGCGTACATCAGTTCCAAGTCCTGCACGATGCGCTCGCGCATGCCGGGGCGTAGCACCTTCACCACTACGGCTTCGCCGGTCTTCAGCACGGCGCCGTGCACTTGCGCGAGCGAGGCGGCACCGAGCGGTTCCGTCTCGAACTCGGCGAAGAGTTCGCCTACCGGCGCGCCGAGTGCGGCCTCGATACGCTGCCGTGCTTCGTCTACCGGAAACGGCGGGACACGGTCCTGCAGTTTCGCCAATTCATCGGCCAAGTCCGCGGGAAGCAAGTCACGGCGGGTGGACAGCGCCTGCCCGAACTTGATGAAGATGGGCCCGAGCGTTTCTAGCGCCAGCCGCAAGCGTTCGGCCCGCGAACCGGTTTGACGCCGCACGAACCAAGTCCACGGCGATACCAAGCGCAGCCAAGCGAGACGGCGCTCCAACCGACTGCCGGCGAAAAATTCATCTAGGCCGTATTCCGCGGTGATGCGCTGGATTTGCACCAAGCGCCGCAATACGCGCCAACGTGACACCTTGCCGAAGGTGGGTTCGCGCGTCGTGCCGTTTGCGGGCGCGCTCACGAGCGGGCTCGCGCCATGCGCGCCTCGAGCAAGCGCAAGCGGGCCTCGGCTCGGTCCACGCCTTCGCGCAAGCGGTCTACATCGTCCATGAACACTTCAGCTTCGGCTCGCGGCGGCAATTGGTGCGTTTCTTCGGTGAGATATTCGGCGGTGTTGGCCGCGAAGGAACCGGCTACTTGCTTACCGAACTGGAGTACGCCACGAGCGAAGCGCATGGCATGGTGCGCCGGGGCCTCGCCCATGTGGCGCGCAATCTCTGCTTCGAGGTCTGGGTGCGCGTGTGAAAGCAGCGTGCGGAAGGCTTGCGCGGTTTCGGCGTCACCTTCAATGCGAACACCGCCGCTACGCAGGCGCAGGTCGGCCAGTGGTGCTGTCATGGCGAGCAAGGCGAACGGCGTGCCGAATACCGTGGTGTCTGCCGCGCGGTCGTCCGCCGCCAGTTCCAGTTCACCGTTCACTACGCTCAGCACCAAGCGCAAGCCGCCCGGTACATCCACTTGCACGGCGAAGGTGCGTCCTTCCAGACGTTCCAATTGGCGGCGGGCGGGAGTGCTGGCTTGTACGGTGCGGTTCAGCAATTGGCTGAAAGGTAACAGCAGGCGAGGGGGCAGGTTCATGGGCTTAGTACCGCCAGCCACGGTGCAACGCGACGATGCCACCCGTGAGGTTGTGATAGCGGCAGCCATCGAGGCCCGCTTGCTGGAACATGCCGAGCAGGGTTTCCTGGTCGGGGTGCATGCGGATGGACTCGGCCAGGTACTGGTAGCTGGCCGAGTCGTTCGCTACCCACTGCCCGAGCTTAGGCAGCACGTTGAACGAATACGCGTCGTAGATAGGTGCGAGGCCCGGCGCCACGGGCTTGGAAAATTCCAGCACCAGCAACTGGCCGCCCGGCTTCAGCACGCGGCGCATATCGCTTAGCGCGCCTTGCTTGTCGGTGACATTGCGCAGGCCAAAGGCGATGGTGACCGCATCGAAGGACTGGTCGGGGAAGGGCAGGCGTTCGGCGTTCGCCACGGTGCAAGCGATGGTGCTCACGAGGCCAGCGTCGATGACGCGGTCGCGTCCATGGGCCAGCATGGCAGCGTTGATGTCGGATAACACCACACGGCCCTTCGGCCCCACTTGCTTCGCGAGGCCGATGGCGATATCGCCCGTACCACCCGCCACATCGAGTGCGCGCTGGCCGGGGCGCAGCCCGGTCTGTGAAAACAAAAAACGCTTCCACAAACGATGGATGCCCATCGACATGAGGTCGTTCATCACATCGTATTTGTCCGCCACGGACTCGAACACGCCGCGCACACGCCGCGCCTTGTCTTGGCGAGGAACCTGCTCGTAGCCGAAGTCGATGGTTTCCGCGCCGGGAGGGGCGGGCGGCGGGGTAGTGTTCATGCGGCAATTCTAGCCTATGCCCGCGCCTGTGCCCTTGCCTAAGACGAGGCCTATGGACAGCCTCGTGGACCGGGTTCAGGCCGCGGCGGTGCCGCAGTCCTGCTGGCGCAGGCAGTTCAAAAAACGCTTCAGGGCCTGCGCGAACGCCTCGTGCTCCACCAGGAAGGCATCATGGCCGTGCGGCGAATGCATCTCGAGGAATTTCGTGGGGATGCCGGCTGCCGTGACGAGTTCCGCCAGCTGCCGCTGCTGTTCGAGCGGGAACAAGTGGTCTTCGTGGATACCGATGACCAGCGCGCGTTCGTGGCGCAAGCGTGCGGCGGCATGGGTCCGTGCGGCGGCCACCTGCGCGGCGTTGCCGGTGTCGAGCGGCAGCGTAGCGGCTGGCGTGGCCACGGCGGTCACTGGCTGCAAGGCGCCGAACTCGAACAAGTCCATGGCGCGCGAAATAACCCAGTACGCGCCGGGGTCGAACACGCGTTCGAACTTGGCGGCCTGATAGTCCAGCCAGCTTTCCACTTCGAAGCGCGTGCCGCTGGCGGTATCTGCCGGCGCTTGGGCCGGCGTGCGGCCGAAGCGAGATTCGAGCAGGTCGCCGCCGATATAGCTGAGCACGCCTACCTTGCGGGCGTGACGCATGGCAGTGGCAATTTCTTCCTTGGACGCCGCCGGGTTGCGCCAAGCGGTGCCGACAATTTCGCGCTGCAAGCTGCGCGTGGCGACGGCATAGGCATGCGGCGCCAAGGCGCCCGAGATGGAAACCATCCCGCGGGCAGCTTCGGGGAATTGCGCAGCGTGCGCCATCACCGTCATGCCACCGAGCGACGGACCGACCACGGCGAGCAGCTTCTGGATGCCCAATTGCTCCACGGCAGCCTGGCCGGCACGGGCGATATCCGCCACATGCAGTAGTGGGAATGTGGTGCCGTAGCGCTCGCCGGTGGCGGGGTTTGTGGAGGCGGGGCCGGTGCTGCCAAAGCAGCTGCCCAAGGAATTCACGCAGATGACGAACAGTTGGTCCGTGTCCAGCGCCTTGCCGGGGCCGATCTGCTTTTCCCACCAGCCTGCGGTGGGGTCGTCGCCGTGGCTGGCGGCATGCGCGCCGACGGACAGACCGGTGAATACCAGCACGGCATTGTCGCGAGCAGCGTTCAGTTCACCCCAGGTTTCCGCGGCGACCACCGCGCCCACGAGCTCGCCACCGCCCTGCAGGCGGAATGGCGCCGGCAGCGCAAAGCTGCGCGCTGCGCCTGGGGCCAGACCGGAAGTGGGCGGAAATGCAGCCGTGGAACTCATGGGCCGCAGTTTCCCATGCCTATCGGGCAGGGAGCCGTCTGCTAACAGACGCGTTGGTTATGGGTGCATCATCAACGGGTAGTTTTTCCAGCCCGCTGCCCGCCTATCCTTGGCAACATGAGGGTAGCCCCCGTGTGGCTGCCCGCCGCACCTTTAAGGAACGAAGCCATGATCTACAACAGCATCCTCGACACCATCGGCCGCACGCCCATCGTGAAGCTGAACCGCCTGGCCCCGGCCCACGTCGACCTGTACGTGAAGGTGGAGTACTTCAACCCGGGTGGCTCCGTGAAGGACCGCCTCGCCATCGGCATCATCGAAGACGCGGAGCGTCGCGGCGTGCTGAAGCCGGGCATGACGGTGGTGGAAGCCACTTCTGGCAACACGGGTGTGGCGCTGGCGATGGTCTGCGCCGCCAAGGGCTACCAGTTCGTGGCCGTGATGGTGGAAACATTCTCCGTGGAACGCCGCAAGATCATGCGCGCGTTCGGGGCCAAGGTCGTGCTCACGCCTGCCGCCGAGCGCGGCAGTGGCATGGTGCGCAAGGCGAAGGAGTTGTCCGAGCAGAACGGCTGGTTCCTCACCAGCCAGTTCGCCAACGAGGCGAACCCGGCCTACCACCGCCAAACCACGGGCCCGGAGATTTTGTTGGACTTCGCCGGCAAGCGCCTGGACTACTTCGTGTCGGGCTGGGGCACGGGCGGCACCATGACTGGTGCGGGCCAGATGCTCAAGAAGGCCCGTCCGGACATCAAGATTGTCACGACGGAACCGGCGGGCGCACGCTTGCTTGCGGGCGCCGAGTTCAAGCCCCACAAGATTCAGGGCTGGACTCCGGACTTCATCCCGGCCGTGCTGGACCGCACCGTGTTCGACGACAACGTCCCGGTAACAGACGAAGAGAGCATCCAGACGGCGAAGCTGCTGGCCCAGAAGGAAGGTATCTTCGTGGGCATTTCTTCGGGCGGCAATTTGGCTGCGGCGCTGAAAGTGGCGGAGAAGGCGGAGCCGGGCTCGGTCATCCTCACTATCCTGGCGGACACCGGCGAGCGTTACCTGTCGACGGTGCTCTTCGAAGGCGTGAACGAAGGCTCAGACGAAGTCTGAGCCCCTGTCGCGAGCAAGCTCGCTCCCACAAACCACCGGCCCCCTGTAGGAGGGAGCTTGCTCCCGACTCTTGTGCTCCCGACAGTCGCGAGCAAGCTCGCTCCCACAGTAGCGGTTACGGCTTGCGGGTAATGCTCGTGGCCATCTGGATGATGGAGGCGAGGTCGGTGAGGTTGGAGGGCACCACGAGCGTGGTGCTTTCCTGCGCCAGTTTGCCGAACTGCTTCACGTATTCCTCGCCAATACGTAGCTGCATGGCTTCCATGCCGCCGCGGTCCGCTAGCGCCCCGCCTACCTGACGCAGCCCCTCGGCGGTCGCCGAAGCCACGGCGAGAATGGCCGCAGCTTCGCCTTCCGCCTCGTTAATCTGTTGCAGCTTGTTGGCCTCGGATTCCTTGATGACGCGCTGCTTTTCGCCTTCGGCCTGGTTCACCTTGGCATCGCGTTCGCCTTCGGAGGTAAGGATGACGGCGCGCTTTTCGCGTTCCGCGCGCATCTGTTTTTCCATCGCCTGCAACACGTCCTTCGGCGGCGTAATGTTCTTGATCTCATAACGCAGCACCTTGACGCCCCAAGGCTCGCAGGCCTTGTCGAGTTCGCTCACCACGTTGCTGTTGATGGTGCCGCGCTCTTCGAAGGTGCGGTCCAGGTCAATCTTGCCAATCTCGCTACGCAGCGTGGTCTGCGCCAACTGGATGATGGCGAATATATAGTTGTGGATGCCATAGGAAGCACGTTGCGGGTCCAGTACCTGCAAATACAGCACGCCATCCACGCCCACCTGCACGTTGTCTTTGGTGATGCAAATCTGCTCGGGGATGTCCATGGCATCTTCTTTGAGCCCATGGCGATAGGCGATGCGCTCGGCGAAGGGCAGCAACAGGTGGAAGCCGGCGTGTAGTGTGCGGTTGTACTTGCCCAGAAATTCGATGACGTAGGCGTTTTGCTGTGGCACCACGACGGCCGTTTTGGCAATGACGATGATGGCGAGCAGTGCCAAGACGATGAGGACGATGGAGGTCATGCTGAGGTCCTTTCAGTGGGTTCGCGGCTGAGTAGCAGCACCAGGCCATCCCGGCCGCGTAGGTAGGCGGGTTCGCCGGGTTCGAGTGGCACGGTGCCGATATTGCGTCCGGTCCATGGGCTGCCATTGTGGTGAACCGGCCCTTCCTTGCCCGCCGCGATGGAGGCCGCAGGTACGGCCGTACCGCTGCTGAACGGAGCGTCTAGTTCGCCACTTTGGCGGGCCCGGAGCGCTGCATAGAGGCGGCGGCGGAAGCCGAACGTATAGGCCAGGGCGAGGACGCCGAACAGGGGCCAATCGGCGAGGGGCGGTACGGGTAGCCCTGCCCAGAGCAGGCCACCCGTGGTGATGGCAGCCAAGCCCAGAAAGACGAGATAAAACTGCGCGTCGATGAGCAACAACTCGAGCGCCAGCAGCGCTGCGCCGAGAATGATCCAAGTTTGCACGGACATGGTGCTCACCTCGCTGAGCAGGGGCCTTCCATGCTACGCCGGTTTTTTCTCCAGCGCGTGCCCCGGCCCCGCGTGGGGCGCGTCCGCGACGCGCTCCACGGAAAACCGCGCCAAGCGGTCCAGATAGGCCTGCCAATATTTCTCGCGCTCACGCCCGAGGTCTTTCAGAAAGGCCCAGCTGTAGAGGCCGGAATTGTGGCCGTCATCGAAATGCAGGCGGACGGCGTAATGCCCCACCGGCTCCACTTGCGTTATTCCTACGTGTTCCTTGCGGACCTGGAGCACTTCCTGGCCGGGCCCGTGCCCGCGTACTTCGGCTGACGGTGACATGACACGCAAGTATTCGCAGGTGAGGGCATAACCCTCGCCATCTTCGAATACCACTTCCAGCAGCCGGGACTGCCGGCGCAAACGCAAAGAAAAAGCCATGCCGGTAGTGTACCGACATGGCTTGTTGGTGGGTGGCTCGGACCACCGTGAATTCACGGCAGGCCGAGCTGGCCGCTTGGCTGTGCCTTTAGGCGGCCAGCGTAAGTCCGTTGTCGCGACGACGCAGGCGGAAGGCCGCCAGTGCCGCGAGGCCCAGGCCCAGCAGCGCCAAGCTGCCCGGCTCCGGCACGTTCACGGACGTGGAGAAGAAGCTCGCGCCACCCGCCATGGCTGCTTCAGTGAACGGCGTCAGGCCGTTACCGAGAGTGCCCACGCCGCGCACCGTGTTGTTGCCAGCGAAGGTGGCGGTGACGTAAACGCCATTGCCGAGCGCGCTGCCGAGCATCATGGAGTCCTCGCTCAGCGGGTCCTGGCTGAACGTGAACGTGGTGCTGAACACCGACTGCGAGTCACCGGCCAGCAGGTCCTGCAGGAGCAGGGTCCAGTTGCCGATGGTATAGGCCGAGGCCACATAGTTGCCCTGCGGCGACATGAACAGCAGGTTAACGAACATGTCCAGCGAGGTATTGCTGAAGTTCTGCTGACCGCTGGTGTTGTCCAGCGTGTAAGTGAAGCTGTTGTTCTGGTACGCCGTCTCGCCGTCGTCCACGTAATAGGGCGCGAGGTTAGAGTGGTCGAGTGTCGAATCGAGGCCCGAACCCGTCAGCGCACCGGCGGCGTAGTCGTTCAGCGTTTCCGCGCCGGAAGCCGGCGAGTACTCGTGCGTGGCGGTGCTGCGCCCGCCATTGCCGTCGTCATAGCCGAGGGTGGCGGTGACCAGGCCGACGATGTACGTCAGCGGTGCCGCCTGAACCTGGA
>CALQLF020000102.1 GCA_943331345.2 Candidatus Planktophila lacus
ACCGTGGGGCAACCGAACAAGCCCTTGATGGCGGGCAACGGCGGACGCACGCGCACTTCGCCGCGGCGGCCTTCCAGGCTTTCCAGCATGGAGGTTTCTTCGCCGCAGATGTAAGCGCCAGCACCGAGGCGCACGTCGATGTCGAAGGCACGGCCGCTGCCATAGACGCTGGCACCCAGCCAACCCGCGGCGCGAGCGCGACGGATGGCTTCGTTCAGCGCCAGATGCGCGTGCGGGTATTCCGCGCGCAGGTAGATGTAGCCGTGCGTGGCACCGGTGGCCAAGCCCGCAATGGTCATGCCTTCGAGCAGCGTGTACGGGTCGCCTTCCATCAGCATGCGGTCGGCGAAGGTACCGGAGTCGCCTTCGTCGGCGTTGCAGGTGATGTACTTCTGCGGCGCCTGCTGGTCGTGCACGGTCTTCCACTTGATGCCGGCCGGGAAGGCCGCACCACCACGACCGCGCAGGCCGCTGTCCGTCACCTGCTGCACGATGTCCGCGGGCACCATGGCCAGCGCGGCACGCAAGCCGACGAGACCACCATGGGCTTCGTAGTCTTCGAGGCACACGGGGTCCGTGATGCCGACGCGAGCGAACGTGAGACGCTGCTGCTTCGCGAAATACGGAATGGCTTCTGTGAGACCGTGGCACAGCGCATGGCCACCTTCAGCGGCCGAGGCTGCTGCGGCGCTGGCGCTGAACACGCCCGCTTCGAACAAGCCCGCCACATCGGCCGCCTTCACGGGGCCATAGGCAACACGGCCGGCGTTGGTGGCCACTTCCACGAACGTTTCCAGCCACAGCAAGCCGCGCGAACCGTTGCGCACCACTTGCACTTCCACGCCACGCGCAGCGGCTTCCGCCACGATGGCCGCAGCCACGGCGTTAGCGCCCTTGGCCAAAGCCGCAGCATCGCGCGGCACGTAAACCTTCAGCGCGCTCATGCGGCACTCCCGGTGGCATCCGAGGCCAACAAGCCGGCCAGGAGCGTTTCCACGCTTTGCGGCGTCAGGTGCACTTGCGGGTCATCGCCCACGAGCGCGGCAGGCGACTGCGAGCACAGCCCTAAGCAGTACACCGGCTCGAGCGTAATGCGCCCGCAAGCCGTCGTGACCGGGCCGTGGTCCATGGAGACGCCAAGATACTTTTCCGCGTGCGCAGCGACAGCATCGCCACCCATGGAAAGGCAAGACTCTGCGCGGCACACCTGCACGACCCAACGGCCCGCCGGGGTGCGGCGGAAGTGGTGGTAGAAGGTGATGGTGCCGTGCACCTCGGCGCGGGAGAGATTCAGGGCCTCCGCAATGGGGGCCACCGCTTCTTCCGGCACGCAGCCGAGACGATGCTGCACGGCGTGCAGCACCTCGAGCAGCGGGCCGGGCTGCGGCCCGACTTCCTTCACGGCGGCGGCCACTGCGGCGTTAACGTCCGCGGCCTGAGTGTGTTCTGACATCTTGGGTTTCGCTTCGCGGGTTCGGTTCAGAAAGTAACGACAGTGCGGATGCTGGTGCCCGCATGCATGAGGTCGAAGGCCTCATTGATGCGTTCCAGCGGCAACACGTGCGTAATGAGGTCGTCGATGTTGATCTTGCCGTCCATGTACCAGTCGACGATTTTCGGTACGTCGGTACGGCCACGGGCGCCGCCAAAGGCAGTGCCCTTCCACACGCGGCCAGTCACTAGCTGGAACGGACGCGTGCTGATTTCCTGACCAGCACCGGCCACGCCGATGATGATGCTTTCGCCCCAGCCGCGGTGGCAGCATTCCAGCGCCTGACGCATGAGCGTGGTGTTGCCCACGCATTCGAAGCTGTAGTCCGCACCGCCACCCGTGAGCGCCACGAGATGCGGGACGAGGTCGCCTTGCACTTCCTTGGGGTTCACGAAGTGCGTCATGCCGAACTGGCGGGCCAGCGTTTCGCGGCCCGGGTTGATGTCGACGCCGATGATCATGTTGGCGCCGGCTAGGCGCGCGCCCTGAATGACATTGAGGCCAATGCCACCGAGACCGAACACGACCACATTCGCACCCGGCTCCACCTTGGCGGTGTTGATGACCGCACCGATGCCGGTGGTGACGCCACAGCCGATGTAGCAAACCTTTTCGAACGGCGCGTCTTCGCGGATTTTCGCGAGCGCAATTTCCGGCAACACCGTGAAGTTCGAGAAGGTGCTGCAGCCCATGTAGTGGTGAATCTTCTTGCCGTTCAGCGAGAAGCGGCTGGTGCCGTCCGGCATGACGCCCTGCCCCTGCGTGCCGCGAATGGCGGTGCAGAGGTTGGTCTTCTGCGAGGTGCAGCTCTTGCACTCGCGGCATTCCGGCGTGTACAGCGGAATGACATGGTCGCCGGGTTTCAGGCCCTTCACACCCGGGCCGACTTCGCGAACGATGCCCGCGCCTTCATGGCCGAAGATGACCGGGAACAAGCCTTCCGGGTCCGCGCCGGAGCGCGTGAATTCGTCCGTGTGGCAGACGCCAGTGGCCATGATTTCCACCAACACTTCGCCGGCGCGGGGACCCTCGAGGTCCACCTCGACGATCTCGAGCGGCTGGTTGGCAGCAAACGCGACGGCAGCGCGGGTTTTCATGGCAGCAAGCCCTGGTGAATGGAAATTGAACGGACACAAACCCCCAAACCCGAAACCAGGACGGGGGGCAGAAACTGCGCAAGTTTACCTGATACCCTTCGGGCGGGTGTGTACTACAATCGATTTCAAATTTGGACTGTAGCGCAATATGAAGCCATCTCTTTTTTGCATGGGCGAGGTGCTTTGGGACGTCCTGCCGGACGGGCGCTTCCTCGGCGGCGCCCCGCTGAATGTTGCCGCGCATGCGGTGAAAGCCGGCGCCCACGCGGCCGTGTTTTCCACGGTCGGCAACGACGAGCTCGGTACTGACGCCATCGCCGCAGCACGCAGCCACGGGGTGGACGTGGCGCACTTGGCCACGCACCCCAGCTTCCCGACCGGACAAACCATCGCCACCCTCGGGCCAGACGGCAGCGCCAGTTACCGCTTCAACGAACCCTGCGGCTGGGATGCCTTGGCGGCGACGCCCCCAGCGCTGGCCGCCGCCACTGCCGCCGATGTGGTGGTTCACGGCACGCTGGCGCGCCGGGGCGAGCAGTCGCGCGCGGCGCTGGACGCCTTGGTGCAGGCCGCCCGCGCCCATGTGTACGACCCGAACCTGCGGCTGCCGCACGACGATGCCGCCACCGCACTGGCAGGACTGCCCGGTGCGTGGCTCGTGAAACTGAACGAAGAGGAGGCGACGCGCTTTTGCGGCTGGCTGGGCCTACCGGAAGACGACACGGCGCTGGAACGCTGGCTGCGTGAAGAGCGCGGCGTGGCGCGCCTGTGCATCACCCGCGGCGGCAACGGCGCCTCGCTGTGGGTGAACGGAGCCCACCATCATGGCGCGGCCGTACCCGTCACGGTGGTGGACACGGTCGGCGCTGGCGATTCGTTCCTCGCCATGCTCACGGTGTCGCTGCTGGCCGGCTTGCCACCGCAAGCCGCGGTAGACCGTGCGTTACGCGTGGGCGCGCTGGTGGCGTCACGCCCCGGCGCTATTCCGGCCTATACGCTGGCCGAACTGCAGGCATAAAAAATCCCGGGGGCTTGCACCCCCGGGACCTTGCGTCAGCCTAGATGCCCGCGTTTTAGAACGCGTACTTCAGGCTGATGGCAGTGGAACGCGCCGAGAGCGGACGGCCACGCACGAGGCCACCGACAACACCCGAGCCTTCCTCCGACTCCGTCAACACGAACTCGTTGGTGAGGTTGTTGACGTTGAAGGACACCGAGAGCGCCTCCGTGACCTGGTAGGAACCGAACAGGTGAACCAGGGTGTAGGCACCCTGCTTCAGGCCGTTGTTGTCCTGCAGGTAGTACGCCGTGGAACCCTGCAGCGTCGCACCGACCGAGAAGCGGTCCATGCGCCATGCCGGGGTGACCGTCCAGATGAGGTCTGCCTGGCGGCGCGGCTTGTTGCCGACCACCGCGGCATTGGTGCGGTCCTTGTCGATCTTCGCGTCGGTCCAGGTGACGTTGCCGGCCACGTTGAAGTTACCGAAGGCAGCGTTGCCTTCAATCTCCAAGCCGCTGGCCTTGTACTCACGCAGGAAGGTCAGCCCGGAAGTGATCTCCGCGTTCGTCTCCTCGGTCTTCGTGTTGAAGAACGTGGCGTAGACCGCGTAGTTGTCACGCTTCAGCTTGTAACCGACTTCCAACTGCTTCACGTTGTCGTAGCCATCCGTGGTGCTCGACAACGAACCATCGGCGTTCAGGCCACCGCTGATCTGCAGCAGACGGTCCGCAATGGCACGGCCACCTTGGCTGTAGCGGGCAAACGCCGACGACTCATCGTTCAGCAGCCAAGTGCCACCCAAGGAGAACGACGTGTTGTGCGCGTTGTAGTTCACCAGATTCTGGGTGATGAAGTTGTTGGCGACGGCGACGCCGCGTGCTTCCCAGAAGCCAATGGAACCGTTGCCGTCGATATCCGGCGTGAAGCCGGCACCACCGCCACAGCAAGCCGCCGTACGCTGGCCACGGGCGCGCGTCTGGTCACGACGCACGCTAACGTCGATATTGAAGCGCTCGAGATCCACGGCAACGTTCATGAACGGCGCCGAAGTGTCGTAGTCCAGGTCCCAGGCCCAGGACAGCAAGCCCGGCCACCACAGGCCGTTCTTGGTGATCTGCTGGCCCGTGGTCGAGGTGACGTTGAGCTGCTGCGAGTTGGTGCCATCGACCGTCTGCAGGTAGAACTGCCAGGCGTTCCAGTCGATACCGATGCTCTGCTTCGACTTGTAGTAGCCCAGGGTGACGGCGACGTTGCCAAGTTCCTTGGTAACGCGCAGGTCGTTAGCCAGCAGGCCGACATCCTTGAACGTGGTGTCGAACAACAGGTTGTTGAAGGCCAACGCGCTGCGCGAATACGCGCTACCGGCGCCCGGGCCGTTCGCCAAAGTGACGGACGTGCCCGTGCAGCCCGTGGCCGCTTGGCCGGCGCCGTTGAGCGGCGAGCCAGAGCACAAGCCGTCGGCGAGCGCACCCGCGGTACCCACGGCATCCGTGAACGGCGAGATGAAGCCGCCGGTGATGTCGGAAGTACGGAAACGGTTGTCGATGGTGAAGCCATCGCCCAATTCACGGTGGAACTCGAAGCCGAAGGCCTTCACCTTCGAGTGAATGCCATCGGTGACATCGCGCTGGACGCGGTTACCGAAGGCGTCGTAGGTCGACACCGAGGTCATCAAGCCCGAGTGCAGCGACTGGCTGCTGGCGTCGTAGTTCGGCACGGCGCCGAACGAGCCGTTGCCCTTGATGAGCACGGGCGACGGCAGGTAAGTGGTGACGCGGTCGTCGAGGTTCTTGGCGTGGAAGCGCAGGTAGCCGCCATCGAATTCCTTCGTGACGTTGAACTTGACCTGGCCACCCTTGTCGCCGTTGAAGCCCGTCTCGCGGACGCCTTCACCCTGACGATAGAAGCCACCAATGTGGAAGCGGATTGTGTCGGTCAGACGACCGCCGTACTCGAAGTCCGTCCGCATTTCGTTGTAGTCGACGCCGAAGCTGGCGCCCACTGCACCGCCTTCCTTCTCACCGGTGTCGCTGATGAGGTTGATGATGCCGCCGGGCGAGTTGCTGGCGAACGTGGAAGCCGAGCCACCGCGTACCGATTCGATACGGGCGACGGACCAGTCGTAGCGGAGGAAGTTGTCGGCGTTCGCGAAGTTCATGTCACCGAACTCGGCGACCGGCAGACCGTCCTCGTGGAGCTGCAGGTACTTGGCGCCACCGGTGGCCAGCGGAATGCCGCGGATGGTGATGTTGGCGTTGCCATTGCCGCCCGAGGACTCCGCGCGGATGCCAGGCAGGCTGCGGAACACTTCGGCGACCGAGCGCGGCGCCATCTCTTCGATGGCTTCGATGCTGACCGCGCTGGTGGAGACGCTGGATTCGAGACGGTTGACCGGGCGCGCGACGCCGGTGGTGATGACCACCTCGTCGATCACGCCGTTATCGCTGGCGTCGGCGGGCGCTGCCTGCGCCATGACGATGCCGGTGGTGCCGAGGCCCACACCGCTCAATACGAGCGTGCAGGCAGTTCGCAAAATCTTGCTGAAATTGGCCATGGTCGCTTCCCCCTCAGGAATGTTTCGGTTAGGAGCCGGCCGCATCGCCAATGGAGCGCTTGGGCAGCTTCACGGTTCGCAAGTTAATCTAAATTGCAATCGATTGCAACTAGTTAACAATCGATTGCAAATTGCAGCGTAAAAATATGGCTTCAGCCGCCAAACTGGTGGCGCTGCTCGCCGCCGGCACCGCCCAGCACCAGTTCATGCGTGCCACGGACGAAGTCGATGCGCAGGGCGGCGGTCTCCTGGCCATTCACCCAGCGCAGGGCCAACACTTCCGGCGCGCTGTCATCCAGCACGAAGGTGCCTTGGAATGCGGCGTGGGTATTGCGCAGGCGGATAAGCTCCGCCAACTGCGCCACGACCGGCCGCGCGAACGCGCCGGCGACTTCCGCTGCCGAGAAGTACTGCCGGTTGATGTCACGGCCCACGCCGGAGCGTGACAACAGCTCGAGGTCGTTGTGGCCAGCGAGCAGGCCCACGTAATAGACCTGCGGAATGCCCGGCAAGAAGAACTGGATGGCCCGCGCGAGCAGGTAGTCGACATCGCGACGACCCATCGCTTCGTAGAAGGTGCAGTTCACCTGGTACAGGTCGAGGTTGGAAGCGGCGGCACCCGTGGCCTTGCGGCTGCTGCCGCCAGAATTGCGGTGGATGGCTTCCACCAGCGCATCGAGTTCTGCCGGCGGCACCAGCCCCGGGCAAGCTTCCCGGTCGGCCGCATCCGCACCAATGTCCACGATGCCGATGCCATCGTGCGTGTCGAGCACCGTCAGCGCGTTCACCGGGCGCAGGGCAATCCAGTCCTTCAAACGCGCAGCCGTTTTGAACTCGAAGGCGTGCAGCACCAGCGGCGGCAGCGCGAAGTCGTAGACCCAATCGACGTGACGCGCAATTTCCATCTGCCGGCGATAGTAGGAGTGAATCTCCACCAGCACTTCGATACCCAGCGCGCGCGCTTCAGCCGCGAACGCTGCGATGAAATCGAAAGTCTCGGGCAACATGAAGCAGCTGGTGCCACGCTTCTTGATGGCATAGCCGACCGCGTCGAGGCGGACCATGCGAATGCCGTTTTGCGCGAAGGTCTGCAGAATGCCCGACAAGTAGGCTTTGCCTTCGGGGTGTGCCACATCGATATCGAGCTGCTGCGGCGTGAACGTGGTCCAGCAGTCGCGCGGCGTGCCATCCGCAAGCGTCTGCTGCGAAAACGGCACGCCGGGCCGGGGCCGATAGATGGCAGCGACTTCCGCCGGCGTGGCGCCCCCCGGAAACACACGGTCCGGGGTGAGGAACAGGCCGTCGTAGCGGGAAGCCGCGCCCTGCGCCACCACGTCCTGAAACTGCGGTGAATTCACCGACACGTGGTTGACGATGACATCGGCCATCACCTCGGCCACCTCGGCCAAAGCGCGCACGTCCTGCCAGTCGCCAAGGCGCGGGTCCACCTGCGTATGGTCGGCCGGGTCGAAGCCGGCATCCGCGCCGTCGATGGGCGGGAAGAACGGCAGCACATGCACGCCACCGAACAAGCCCGCCAAGGGACCGCGCAGCAAGGCGGTCAAGTCCTGGAAACCCCCGCCGGAAAGGCGGTCGACGTACGTGATGAGTTGGACCTGATTCTTCATGGATTCGCTTCTGCTGACGAGGTCTGGCCGGGCCGCCTCCACCCCCCGTGGAAATGCTTGCGCCCGGCGACCATTTCCCTATACTGCAATCGTTTGCATGAATTGTCAAAAAGGCACCGGAGCAACGCTGCAACCGGGCCGCTTGCCGCCAGAGGGGGACCGCATGAACTCGCCAGAATCCGGCGCCACGCCGGCCAATGCCAGACTGCTGCGCGCACTCACGTGCGTCATGTTCCTGATGTTCGCCATGACCAGCGACGCGGTCGGCAGCATCATCCCGAAAGTCATCGAGGAATTCCGGCTGAGCCTCAAGGAAGCCGGGGCCTTCCACTATGTGCCCATGGCTGCCATTGCCATCGGCGCGCTGTTCCTGGGCTTTCTGGCGGACCGTCTCGGCCGCAAAGCCACCGTGCTGGCGGGCCTTGGCCTCTACGGTGCCGGGTCGGTGCTGTTCGCCGTCGGCGATTCGTTCGGCTTCTTCGTCGGTTTGCTCGCCATCTGCGGCATCGGCATCAGCGTCTTCAAGATTGGCGCACTGGCCTTGGTGGGCGACATCTCGCGTTCCTCGAAAGAGCACACGGCCACCATGAACACCGTCGAGGGCTTCTTCGGCGTGGGCGCCATGATCGGCCCGGCTATCGTCGCCACGTTGCTCGCGGCGGGTTGGTCCTGGAAGTGGCTCTATGTCATCGCTGCCGTCATGTGCGTGGTGCTCATGGTCATTGCGGCACGCGTGCAATTTCCGGCTGCGCAAGTCGCTGCCGAAGGCGCAGAAAGCGTCGATTTGCGCCGCACGCTGCGCATGATGGGCAACCCCTACGCGCTGCTGTTCTCGGGGCTCATTGCGCTTTACGTGGCCACGGAAGTGGCCATTTACGTCTGGATGCCCACCTACCTGCAAAGTGCTGCGGCCGCCAGCGCTTTGGAGCCCATCGGGCCGGCTTGGCTGGTCACTTACGCGCTCACGGTGTTCTTCGTGCTCCGCGCAGCAGGCCGGTTCCTTGGCGTGTGGCTGTTGGCGCAGTTCCGCTGGAATACGGTGCTCGCGCTATTCGGCTTGGCCATCTTCGCCTGCTTCGCTGGCAGCTATGCGGGTGGCGCCAGCGCCGGCGTCTGGTTGTTGCCGTTGTCGGGCTTGTTCATGTCGATGATGTACCCGACGCTGAACTCGAAGGGCATCAGTTGTTTTGCCAAGCATGAACATGGCGCGGCGGCTGGCGTCACGCTGTTCTTCACCGCGGCCGCAGCGGCAGCAGGCCCCTTGGCCATGGCTGCCGTGGCGGATGCTGCCGGCGGTGACACCAGTCGCGGCTTCCTGTTGGCCACGGGCTTCGCCGCCCTGCTCGCCGCCGGACTGGTATTCAACTGGCTGCGGGACCCGGCGGCCAAGCGTTTGGCGGAACTGGACGCTCGCGGTTAAAGCGAGCCCGTGAAACGCAGCGGCCAGCGGCGCCGGTTAGCTTGAAGGGTTAACCGGCGGACGAACCGACAACCAAACCGTCGGCTTAACCGACCGCCGCAGTCGACTCGCGCACCACCAGGTCGCCGGGCAGCGTCACGGACGGCAGGTCGTGTCCGTCCATGCGGCGGAACAAGCGCTCCACCAGCGTCCCTGCCGCCAAAGGCAGGTCCTGGTGCACCGTGGTCAGCGGCGGGTTCGTTTGTGCCGCCAGCGGAATATCGTCGTAGCCAGCCACGGCCACGTCCTGCGGAACCCTCAGGCCCGCCGAAGTCAGGGCGCGCAAGGCGCTGACCGCGATGACGTCCGAGCCGCACACCAGTGCGTCGAATTTCACGCCGTCCGCAATCAGTTCGCGAACGGCATCGTAAGCGCCATTGGCAGTGACGTGCACGGACACCGAACGTGG
>CALQLF020000103.1 GCA_943331345.2 Candidatus Planktophila lacus
CAAACGCCCTTCGAGTTGCGCGCTGCTGGACAACTGCAATCCACTGTTGATGGTTGGCAACTGACGGGTACCAAAGGCGAATTCACGCAACCCGGCTTGCTGACGGCCACGGCCGAAGGCACGGTGGATTTCGGTGCGGGCCCTCTACTACGCGATGTCGCTGTAGAACTCGATGTGAAGGACACCGCCAAGGTCTGGCCGCTCTATGCAGGACCCTTCCTCGCCAGCACCGACTTCAAGGACCTAACCGCCACGGGCAACTTGAGTGGGCAAGTGTTAGTGCAGGCAGGTAGCCCCACACGTCTGAACCTCGCCCTGCAGGACCTGACATTCGCGGATCCGGCAGGCTCGCTCGAAGTGCGTTCGGTGAATGGCGCCTTGCGTTGGTCCGCTGAAGGCAACGCGGAAACCGAAGCCACCGCGCTGTCATTCGCTGGCGGGCGCTTCTACGGACTGCCGTTCGGAGCGGCACAGCTTCACTTGCAAACGCATGGTCGTGACGCGCGACTGCTGCAACCTTTCACCTTGCCCATCCTCGATGGTGGCCTGCAGGTGGACACCTTCCGTGTCCGCCATGCCGGGGAACCGGGCATGTGGATGCGGCTCGATGCAGCGATCTTGCCTATCGACATGGCGGCGCTGTCGAAAACCTTCGGCTGGCCTGTGTTCGGTGGCAAGTTGGCCGGGCGCATTCCCAAAGCGGCACTGGATGATGGCGTCCTGACACTGGGCGGCAACCTCGAGGCCGAGGTGTTCGGTGGCCACGTAACGTTGCAGAACCTGCGCCTGCAGGATGCCTTAGGGCGTTTCCCGCAATTCCAGGCAGACATCGCCCTGCGCGATCTCGACCTCGCCTTGGTCACCGGCACCTTCGAGTTCGGCTACATCAGTGGGCGGTTGGGCGGCGAGGTGAACGGACTGCAGTTGTTCGATTGGCGGCCCGTGGCTTTCGATGCGCGTCTTGCCACGCCCCCGGACTACCGCGGCGATCGGCGCATCACGCCACGCGCAGTCCAGAACCTCTCCAGCCTCGGCGGCGGTAGCGGCGTCACGTCCGCGCTTTCCGGCGGCTTTCTGCGCATCTTCAAAGACTTCAAATACCGGCAACTGGGCATTGCCTGCCGTCTGGAACAAGATGTTTGCCAGATGGGTGGCGTGGCGCCAGCGCCGGGCGGCTATTATCTGATTGAGGGCGCGGGCCTGCCGCGCATCAATCTCATCGGCTCGCAAGGACGCGTAGCTTGGAGCAAGCTGTTGCGGCAACTCGAGCGCCTCGGCCAAGGTGCCGCTTTGGAAGTGAAATGAGTTACAAGGTCTGAAACTGTTGGCATCAATCCGTTCAGCAACGGTTCAGCCGTTGCGCTGTCCAATGATCAGGAGCGCCACACCGGGCGCACAAGGAACCACACCATGACTATCGCCCTGTCCAGCGCGAGCCGCAGCCAAAGCGGCCACAACGCCTACCGCTCGCTGCCGCGCCGCTTCGCCGCCCGTCCGCTGGCCGCACTACCGTTGCTGGCAGCACTGGCGGCGCTCGCCGGCTGTATCAACATCACCATCAATTTCCCCAGCGCGGAAGTGGAGCAAGCAGCAGACCGCATCATCGACCAGGTCTATGGCAAGGACGGCGCACCGGCGCCGAAATCCACTACTGCCCCGAACAGCAAGCCCACGGCACTGCTGCTGCGCGCGCTGGACTTGCTGGTGCCAACGGCGAATGCCGCGACCGCCGCTGACTTGAACGCTTCAACGCCGGCAGTACGCGCTTTGACCGCCGCCATGGAAGCGCGGCACCCGTTGCTGGAGCGTTACTACACGAGCGGCGCCGTTGGCCTATCAGACGATGGCTTGGTGGCCCTGCGCGAACTAACGCTGGTACCACTGCCGGAGCGTAACGCCGTGCGCAAGTTGGTCGACGACGAAAACACGGACCGCGAAACGCTCTACGGCGAGATTGCCCGCGCCAACGGCCACCCCGAATGGCTGGCCGATATTCGCGCCACCTTCGCCGAACGCTGGGCCGCGAAGGCGAAGGCGGGTTGGTGGGTGCGCCGCGCCGGCGTCTGGACGCAGCGCTAGCCCTCAGTCGCGGATGCCAGTCCCGCGCTTGAGCAAGACGTAGGCCAACGCGAACAGACCGGCCACCGTCGCCAGCATCAGGGCGAAAGCGGTACCGACCGGCACATCCGAATGGCTGTAAAAGCCATAGCGAAAGGTGTTGACCATATACAGCACCGGGTTCGCGTGCGAGAGGTGCTGCGCCCAGCCCGGTAGCACGCTGATGCTGTAGAACACGCCGCCAAAATACGTGAGTGGCGTGAGCACGAAGGTGGGGAACCAGTTGATCTGGTCGAAGGTCTTCGCGAACACCGCGTTGATGAATCCACCCAAGGAGAACGTCACCGACGTTAGCACCACAGAGGCCACTACCAACAGCGGATGGTCAACGTGAAGATGCGTGAATAACAGCGTCACAATGGTGACGAGGCCACCGACCAAAAACCCGCGGATAAGTCCGCCGCCCAGATAGCCCAGCAAGATGATCGAAGGCGGCAACGGCGACACCATCAGTTCTTCGATGTGCTTGCCGAACTTCGCACCGAAGAAGCTGGACACCACATTGCCGTAAGAAGTGGTGATGACGGCCTGCATGATGAGACCCGGCGCGATAAATTCCATATACGGAATGCCATCGAAGGCACCCACGCGTTGCCCGATGAGCCCGCCGAAGATGATGAAGTAAAGTGTGGCAGTCATAGCCGGGGGCACCAGCGTCTGGCCCCAGATGCGAATGATGCGGCCGTACTCGCGACGCAAGATGGTGAGAAAGCCGATGAAGGTGCGCGAGGCCCGCGATTTCCCGAGATTCATGCTGCGCTCCCGGCGGTGCCTTCCTGAGTCACCAGCCGCATAAATAATTCCTCGAGTCGGTTCACTTTGTTGCGCATCGATATGACATGCACGTTGGCTGCCGTGAGGGCCGTGAATACCGCATTCAAGTCCTGCTGCTGGGTCAGTTCTACCTCGAGCGTGCTCGGGTCTACCAGTTCAGCACTCGCCACCGGCAGCACCGGCACGGCGCCCGACAGCGGCTCGCGCAGGTTGAGCACGAAAGTCTCCGAATGCAGGCGACGCAGCACGTCCTGCATGCAGTCGTGCATGGCGATACGGCCCTTGTCGATGATGGCAACGTTACGGCAGAGGCTCTCGGCTTCTTCCAGATAGTGTGTGGTGAGGATGATGGTGGTTCCCGCTTCGTTGATTTCGCGCAGGAACTCCCACATCGAACGACGAATCTCGATATCGACACCGGCAGTCGGCTCGTCGAGGATGAGCAACCGCGGCTCGTGGACCAGCGCCCGCGCAATCATCAGCCGGCGCTTCATGCCGCCGGAAAGACTGCGCGCCATGGCCTTGCGCTTGTCCCATAGTTGCAATTTACGCAGGTACTTCTCGGCGCGCTCACGAGCCAGCGCCAGCGGGATGCCATAGAAACCAGCCTGGTTGGTGACGATGGTCTGCGGCGATTCGAACATATTGAAGTTGAACTCCTGCGGCACCAGGCCAATACAGGATTTCGCCGCTTCCAGATCACGGTCGGCGTCGATACCGAAGACCTTGACGCTGCCCGCGGTCTTGTTCACCAATGAGGTAACGATGCCGATGCTGGTGGTCTTGCCGGCGCCGTTGGGGCCGAGCAAGGCGAAGAAATCGCCTTCCTCCACATCGAGGTCGATGCCCTTCAGGGCCTGGGTTCCGTTCTGGTAGGTCTTGGTCAGACCGCGTAGCGACAAGGCGAGCATGGGAATCCGTGGGCAAGGAGCAGGCGGGAAGGGTAGCCCTCCCCGCCCTCCCCCATCAACCGGTTCTCGCACCGACCGCCTCGCGCAGCAGCCGCCGCCTTGCCAGACCGGAGCGCAACCCGTCCGTGGCGAGCAGTTGCCAGCCCAAGTGGCGCACCGCTTGTAAGCCCGTTGCATCGCGCCGCTCGACCGCGGCCAGCATGCGCCCCCAGAACTTCGGGTGCGCTGCCCAACGGGCAAGCACCGCGCCCTCTGCTGCGGCTGCCGCCGGTTCCAGCAGGGACAGCGGCATGCCGCACCATAGGGCCTGCACGGCGGGCGTCATTCCCAAAGTAAGCGCCGCGGCCAGCCCACCGCGCTGCGCCAGATGCCATGCCAGTACCACCGAGGCACGGACCCAGCGGCCCGGTGCCATCGGGGTCACCGTTGCGCCAGACAACGTGGACAGGGTTTCACCGACGCCACCCTCGCGCGGTGCCAGCGCACTAGTCCAAAACACCGCGTCCCCGAAACGCAGATCGAACAAGGCGAACGGTGCGGCGGCCAGCGTTTCGCGTTCGGCGGGCAGCAGGCGCAACAGCCGCCCCGCATGGTCCGTCGACAGACCAAAGACCCGCGGCTGCGCTCCCGCACTGGCACTACCGGCTGTCACACGCGCCGTGACGCGCTCCAAAAAACCACGGTTGGCCTCTGCCAAGGCCTGCGCCACCCCCGTAGCCCCCAACATGCCGGCCTGCCAACTAGGGCGTTCCTGAAAAAGCGGCGCCGACGCCGCCTCCTCGATAGCGGTTGTGCTCAACCGCCGCACCCGACCGCGCGACGCCACGACCGCTTCCCCCTTCACCGCCAATGCACTGCGCTCCATTTGCTTGCTCCCTTGTTGTTACAGCTTTCCGGCGCGGTGGCGCCCCTCTGACGGCCCCAGGGGGCTTTACCTGCCGCCTGATCCCGTCTAAATTAATTGGTGTTAATGTACCAAATTAAAGGAAGGGCGCCAGCCCCTCTGGAACATCCACCCCAAATCAGTCGCAAATCACCAGAAAAAGGAACTACGGGAATGCGCATCAGTGACGACCGCTACAGCCGCGACCGCCTCAAACTGGACCTGGCACTCCGCCTGCTCCGGCACGAGGCCCGCACTTGCACCATCCAGCACATCACGGGTCTCAGCGGGGACCGTATCCGCAAGCTTTACCGCGCCTACGTCATGCAGGAGGCCCCTATCCGCCTCCTGCGTCACCGCGGCAAGGCGCCGCGCCAGAGCAGCTGGTTTCTCCGCAATGCTGAAGTGCGCCGCCAAGCCGCCGTGCTCGGCGGCTTGTTTGCGCTGTGCGGCTTGCTCGACCCGGCCACGGATGCCACTGCGCCTACGCTGGATGCCGGGGAACTGTTCTGTCGCGCCTACGAAACGTATCTGCACGAACATGCCGAGGCCTGCATCTCTTTCGACCATGGGTGGTGCCTGCTGCTGGCGCTGCGCGGTCAGCGCGGCCTGCACTTTGCGCAGTGTCCGCGCTGCGAGGCACTCGGACTCATCGACCGCCAGAAACCCGCCACGGCCACCTGCGGCTGGTGCGCTTCGCCACGCAGTCCAGGCGCTCACTGAAGGCCGCATACAAAAGACTGGCCCACGTCAGCAAGACGTTGCGAAGACCAAGGGCTAGGTAACAGGCGTGCCACAGGGGTGGCGTACAATGGAAGCATGTCCGCCACCCCACCCAATGTTTTTTCCGGCCCTTATGTAGACCGCCGTTCGGAGGCCCGCAAGAACGCCGCCGAAGTCGCCGCTGCCTTGGCCGACCCCGCGGCGCTATTGGTGCCGGTGTGGGGGCAACGCAGTTTGGTGCGTGCACTGCCGGAGCCTACGGCGGTGCTGCTGTCCGTGCAGCACACCCTACGCACCTATCTCGATGACGAGGCGCTCATCTATCTGGGGGAGTTCCGCGGCCGCGCCACGTTCGCCGCCGATTTGAACGAGCAAGCGTTGGAAGCACACGCCGTGAACCACGGCCCCACGCTGGAGGAAGCTGCCGAATTCGCCGACCTGCGTGGCATAGGTGGCCGGCTGCCCGCCGACGAGGCCGGGTTACTCGCCTATGCTCGCGCCTTGGTCTATTGGCGCTCCAAACACCGCTTTTGTGGCGTATGCGGCCAGCCGGCCCAGCCGCGGGATGCAGGCCATGTCATGGCCTGCCGCGACGAGGCCTGTGGCCACCATAACTTCCCGCGAATCGACCCGGCCATCATCGTGCTCATCATGGACGGCGAGCGCGCCTTGCTAGGGCGACAGGCCACCTGGCCGAAAGGCCTCTACAGCACCCTCGCTGGCTTCGTCGAACCGGGCGAAAGTCTTGAAGACGCCGTCATGCGCGAGATGTACGAGGAAGCCGGCGTGCGCGTCCGGGACATCCGTTACCACTCCTCGCAGCCTTGGCCGTTTCCTTCATCGCTAATGCTGGGCTTCACCGCGCAGGCGGTTAGCGATGACATCGCCTTGAACGATGCAGAGCTCGAGCATGCGCGTTGGTTCACCCGCGAAGAGATTCGCGCGGGCGTCATCGGCTTGCCCCCACCAACTTCCGTCTCCCGCCGACTCATCGAACACTGGCTGGGCGCCGACGCGCCGCTGGCAGCCCCGCGTTGATGTTGGATTGGGTTCTGGTTCTGGCGGGCGCTTTTGGCGCCGGCCTGATTGATGCCATGGTCGGCGGCGGCGGGCTCATCCAGTTGCCGACGCTGCTTGCCACTCAGCCCGGCACGGCACCCGCCTACCTGCTGGGCACCAGCAAGTTCGCCGGCGTGTTTGGCACCTTCAGTTCCCTTTGGCGTTATGCCCGCTCGGTGCGTGTGCCATGGGCTGTGGTGGTGCCGGGTTGCGTACTCGCCGCAATCACCTCGCTGATGGGTGCCATCACGGTCAGCCATGTGCCGCAAGCGGTATTCCGCCCGTTGGTGCCCGTGTTGCTGTCCGCCGTGCTCGCCTACACCTTGGTACGCCGCGATTTTGGCCACGCGCATCGTCCGCAAGCGCTGACTGGCGCACGGCGCGCCACGCTCTTCGCCGGCGTCGCGGCCATCGGCTTTTACGATGGCTTCTTCGGGCCGGGCACGGGCAGCTTCCTCATGCTGCTTTACGTGCGTGTGCTGGGCTACGACTTTCTGCACGCCGCGGCCAGTGCGCGCGCCGTGAATGTGGCGACGAACTTGGCAGCACTGGCCTGGTTCTTACCGCGCGGAGAATGGCTGCCTGGTATTGCGCTGGGTATGGCCGTGCTGAACGTCACCGGCGCACAAGTGGGCACGCGGTTGGCGCTGCGCCACGGCGCCGGTTTCGTGCGCTGGGTGTTCATTGCGGTCGTGTCTGCGCTCATCGCCAAAACGGGCTGGGACGCGCTGCACCTGCTGGGACTCCGCTAGGGCTTGGGCCCCGCTAGGGCTTGCGCGCACCGCCTCTAACTCGCGCCGCCTGCCCCGACGCGACCTGCCGCACGCCCGCGAGGCGACTACCCTTCTATAATCGCTCCATGTGCCTACTCGCCTTCGGCTGGCGTCCCCGGCCCGGCCTGCGCCTAGCGCTGGTGGGAAACCGGGACGAGTTCCATGCGCGCCCCACGGCCGCACTCCACGCTTGGCCCGAAACTACTGGTGTTTACGCCGGGCGTGACCTGCAGGCGGGTGGAACTTGGTGCGGCGTTGGCCCCGGGGGAAGAGTGGCCGCGCTCACCAACTTTCGCTGTATGAATGCACCGCCGGCTGACGCCCCTTCCCGTGGCGAACTGGTCAGTGGGTTCTTGCAAGGGTCCGCCACCGCCGAGGACCAAGCCCGCGCACTGCAAGCCAAGGCACACCGCTATGCAGGCTTCTCGCTGTTGCTGGTCGATGCCAACGAAGCCTGGGTCGTCAGCAACCGCATGCCGGCCGCACGTTCGCTGGAACCCGGCGTGTACGGCTTGTCGAACGCACTACTGGATACGCCTTGGCCCAAATTACTGCGCAGCCGCGCGGCGCTAAGACAAGCGTTGGGAACAGGCATCACCGACCCGCGTGAGTTGGCGACGCTGCTCTTCGACACCACACCGCCCACCATGGAAGAAGCAGAAGACGAGCAGGCGATGACCAGTGCTGCGGCGAATGACGACGGCGCTCTGCTGCAGCACTTCAAGAAACGGTATGGCGAAGCGTTTGTGAACGCCATGGCTGCGCCGTTCGTGCTCGACCACCGCTATGGCACACGTGCCACCACCACCATCGTGGTACCTGAAAGTGGCATGGGCGACATTCTCGAATGGCAATACGCCGCTGACGGAACTCGTAGCGGCGAACAACACTTCCGCTTCGAGGTGGCATGAAAGGCCACGGGTTAATGCGCCCACGACAGCGCGCGTTGCTGGCACTGAGCGCGCTGCTGCTATCGCTGAATGCGTTCGCGGAAATTCGCCTCGACGTGACCGCTGCGGAAGGCAAGCTGCCCGCGGCAGCGAAAGCCAATGTATTGGCGTGGCTGAGCCTGTCGCGGTATCGACAGCGAGACGACCTCGATGCCGCCTTGATGCTGCGCCTGCAGGAACGTGCCTCGCGCGAGGCGCGTGCGGCGCTGCGCCCTTTCGGCTTTTACAGCGCCACCGCCGTGGCCGCGGTGCAGTTAGTGCCCGGCAGCAACGGCAAGCATTGGCAGGCACGCGTGCGCGTAGTGCCCGGCAGAAGAGTCCTCTGGGCCGAAAGCACACTGCAAGTCAGCGGCGAAGGCAGTTCCGAGCCGTGGTTTCAGGCTGCGCTCGCTGCACACCCGCTGCGCGCCGGCCTGCCACTGGAGCACGCTGCTTACGATGCCCTGAAAGGTGACTTGGAACGTACCGCCGCCAACTATGGTTACCTCGACGCGCAGTTCAGCCAAGCGGAATTGCAAGTGGACCCGGCGGCCGGCACGGCGCGCGCTGTCCTGCGCCTCGAGACGGGCAAGCGTTACCACTTCGGTGCCACTACCCTCCCCACCGACGCACCCGTAGACAGCGCCTTGCTGCGCCGCTTCCTGCGCTGGCACGAAGGTGCGCCCTTCGATGGATCCCTGCTGCTCGGCACGCAGTTCGCGCTGGACGACTCCCTGTATTTTTCCACCGTCGAAGTACTGCCGGGTGAGCGCGATCGACAAGCCCTGAGCGTACCGGTCGTAGTGCAACTGGCACCGGGCAAGCGCCAGCGTTACGCCGCCACGCTCGGCTATGCCACGGATACCCGCGGTCGCGCCGGGCTCACTTGGGACAACCGACGCGTGAACCTGCGTGGACATCGCGCACGCGTAGTCATGCAGTGGGCCAATATCGGCCGTACGCTGGAAGGCGTCTACGCGCTGCCAGTGGGCGACCCCGCGTATGAGGAACTCTCCTTCCTCGCCGGTGTATCGGACCAAGTGCTAGCCGACGCCAACACCCGGACCACGCGACTCAAAAGCACACTCACGCGAGCTCGCGGCAGTTGGCAACAAGCGTGGGGGCTCAGCGCCGAACGCACGAGCACACGCTCCGGCGGCTTGCGCACCAACGATACGCTCGTGGTGCCTTCGGTAACGCTGTCTTCAGCACCGCGTGGACTAGCCCGAGCGGCCATGGGTGGCCGCGGCGCTACCAGCGGCACCGTAGCCGACCTGACCGGCGAAGGCTTCCAAGCCCGCCTCGATGGCAGCGCCACTGCGTTGGGTTCGCGCAGTACTTTCCTGCGCCTCTATTTGCGCGATGAGCATCGCCAGACGCTAGGCGAAAACTGGCGTTGGACTTGGCGTGGCGAACTGGGCAGCACGCTGGTGCGCAACTTCGACTCACTGCCTGCCTCTTACCGCTA
>CALQLF020000104.1 GCA_943331345.2 Candidatus Planktophila lacus
CATGCAGCGGGCCTCGAGGTCATTCTGGATGTAGTGTTTAACCACACTTGCGAGGGGGGGCAGGACGGGCCGGTGCTCGCTTGGCGTGGTCTTGATGATGTCGGCACGTACCATCGGCTGCCCGATGACTCCAGCCGCTATGACAACCTGACGGGTTGCGGGAACGCCGTCGACTTGTCGGTGCCTGCCACGCGGAAGATGGTGGTGGACTGCTTGCGCTGGTGGGTCGAGGTCATGGGCGTCGATGGATTTCGTTTCGACTTGGCCAGCACGCTGGGACGTGGCCGACATGGCTTTGAGCCGCGCCATCCGTTCTTCGCCTTGCTTCAGTCAGACCCGACCTTCACCTTCGTGAAGTGGATTGCCGAGCCTTGGGACATTGGTCCCGGTGGCTATCAGTTAGGAGCCTTTCCGGAGGGTTGGGCGGAGTGGAATGACCGCTATCGCGATACCGTGCGCGGCTTCTGGCGCGGCGATGGGCGTCGCGATGCCGCTTTGCTTGGGCAGTTCGCTGAACGGGTTGCGGGTTCCGCGGACCTGTTCCGCGCACGCGGGCGGCTCCCTTGGGCCTCGGTGAACTTCATTACCTCGCATGACGGGTTCACCCTGCGCGACCTCGTGAGCTACGAGCGGCGCCACAACGAGGCGAACCGCGAAGAGAACCGCGATGGCCACGGCCACAACCTGGCCTGGAATTGTGGTGTGGAGGGACCAAGTGAAGACGAGCACGTGTTGCAGCGTCGTGCGCGGCAACAGCGCAACTTGCTCATGTCGCTGTTTCTATCGCTGGGTACTCCCATGTTGCAAGGCGGCGATGAATTGGGCCGTACCCAGCAGGGCAACAACAACGCCTATTGTCAGGACAACGTACTGTCGTGGGTGAATTGGGCAGACGCTGATACGTCTCTGGTGGAATTCACGGCGGCGTTGGCGCGCTTGCGCCGCGAGCGGCCTGAACTGCGTAGCGACCGTTACCTGAAGGGCACTCGTCGCGGTGGACGGGACTGCGATATCACCTGGCTCCACCCAGCTGGGCATGAGATGACCGCGGGCGACTGGCAAGCGGGCACGGCCGTGCTCGGTGTCCTCCGTTCGGTTTCCATGGACGGGCGCGATCTTCTTTGGTTGATGAACCCTACGGACGCGGCAGTGCAGTTCAGTTTGCCGCGCCGCTGTCGCGAGGCGCTGTGGCGCGTATTGCTGGACAGTGCCCGCCTGCTGCCTGGCGAGGGTCCTGACGACCTGCCGGGTCCACATGAATCCCTGCAACTCTTGCCGCACCAGTCTTTGCTGTTCGAGAGGATGATTTTCCCATGACCCGTCAGGACCTCGTGCGTCTTGCTCACGCCCACGGCATCGGTGATACCTATACCAACTGGTGTGGGGAACCGCAGTCGCTCACGGATTCAGCACTGCAGGGGCTGTTGGCCGCCTTGGGGGTGGAGTTGGCCACCGCACAGCCGCCAGAGGTGGCGGCCGTCACGCCCGGTCACATCGCTGCGCCGGCAGCAGACGCCTTGCGTTGCCATGTGCCCGCTGAGTTGGTCGCGGGCGCCAAGTGGTGGGGCGTTACTGCGCAGCTCTATTCGCTACGGAGTAGCGGTGATTGGGGGCTTGGCGACTTCAGTACCTTGCGCGAACTCGTTCGCCACGCGGCCGGAGCCGGGGCGGCCTTCATTGGCCTGAACCCGTTGCATGCCTTGTTTCCGGCGGACCCGGCGCACGTCAGCCCTTACAGTCCCTCGAGCCGTCATTATCTGTCGGTCGCCATGATCGACGTGGCGCGGGTGGTGGGCTATGCCACCCACGCCGAGGTGCAGACACTGGTGGCATCCGCGTCATTCCAAACGGAATTGGCGCACTTACGTGCGCTACGTTATGCCGATGCCGCCGGCGTCATGGGTTTGAAGTTACCGGTGTTGCGGCTGCTGCATGCAGCCTTTCGTCGGGAGCATCTGGCGCAAGGCAGCGCCTTGGGTAACGCCTTTTTGCAGTACGTGAGGGAGGAGGGCGAGCCACTGCAGTTACACGCCACCTTCGATGCGCTGCAGACCTGTATGCGCACCTTGGACCCGACCCATTGGGGTTGGGATTCGTGGCCGATGGAGTACCGCGATGCCCGCGGCGCCGCGGTTCGCGAATTCGCGCGGCAGAACGCGGTGGATGTGGAGTTTTACGCTTGGCTGCAGTGGGTGGCGCAGGCGCAGTTGGCCGAGGCGCAGCAACTGGCGCGGAACCTTGGTATGCCCGTAGGCGTTTATGGCGATTACGCGGTCGGCGTGAATCCCGGCGGAGCGGAGACCTGGGCGGACGCCGCAACGTATTGCCTCGGGGCTGGTATCGGTGCGCCTCCGGATTCGCTGGCCTTGCTGGGGCAGGACTGGGGTATTCCGCCCCAGTCCCCCGAAGTGTTGGCGGCCACTGCCGGTGCATCGTTTCGGGCGCTCATTCGCAACAACCTGCGTTACTTCGGCGCACTGCGCATCGACCATGTGATGGCGCTATTCCGGCAATGGTGGGTACCGCGCGGCTACAAAGCCACGGAAGGCGGTTACGTGCATTACCCGCTGGAGCTGCTGTTGGACGTGCTGGCTGAAGAAAGCTGCTCTCGCCAATGCCTTATCGTGGGCGAGGACTTGGGTACGGTTCCCGAAGCTATCCGCGTCACCTTGCCGGCGCGAGCGGTACACAGTTACAAGGTCGCCTTGTTCGAGCGTGTCGAGGGTGACGCTTTCCGTTCACCCTGCGATTATCAAGCTGGGGCACTGGCCGTGCTTTCAACCCACGACCTCCCGACGCTACGTGGTTGGTGGGAAGCAGAGGACATCGACTTGCGCGACCGCCTGCGGCTGTACCCCAGCGACGCGGTGCGTGACGCCTTGCGCTGGGACCGTGGCGTCGACAAGTGGCGCTTCCTCGAAGCGCTACGCGCGGAGGGTATTGCGCCCGCTTCTCCAGTGGATGGAGCCGGCCCTTTCACTCCTGAACTGAACGCAGCGCTGCACCGATTCTTGGGGCGCACTCGTAGCGCCTTGGCAGCCGTGCAAGTCGAAGACTTGGCCATGGAAGTGGACCCGGTGAACGTACCGGGTACGGACCGTGAGCACCCGAACTGGTGCCGTCGCCTGCTACCGGAAGTGGGCGAATTGTTTACCGCTGCCGAGCCTGTTGCGGTAATCGAGGCCATGGCGATGGGCCGACGCGAGGCGGCAGCGCGCGGTTAGCGCGCGGTTAGCAGGCTCTCGCGTCGCCTAATCGCGAGCTACTTGCCGTAGTACGCCTGCCACGTGGCCAATGACTCAGGCCAATCTGCCGCCGTCGGGGTGGCATAGGCCCGGTTGCGCGTGGCGAGGCCTTCCGGGCGGAACACGTCCAGATACTGGTCCGTGGGCACGTAATAGAACATGTTCAACACGCGCGCAGCGAACCGCCACTGGCCGTCTTCGCGGCGGTATTCATCGTGGTAGCGGATGGCCGTGAGCATGGGCTGGCCCAGTCGGTTCATCTCAGCGTGCGACAGCACGATCCCGCTGGCTTCATCCGGGTTGGCGGGGTTGAAGGTGACGATGCGGTCGTGCGTGAAGTGGTTCGAGGGCCCGAGCACCTTGAATCGGCCACGAAAGAGTTCCACCACGGTCTCCCGGCCCCGGCAATCCATCACCCCATCCCCCGAACGAATATGGACGTCGGCCGTGAACAGCCCCGGCATGGCCTCCATATCCCGGTTGTCCATCACCAAGCCATAGCGGGCGACTAGCTCGGCGATGGCGGTGCGGTCTTCCAGTTCACGGACGCGTTCTTCGAGGCTGCGGTTAGTCATGGGCGGCTCCACGGAATGGCAAGGACGAATGCCGTGAGCATACCTTGTCACAGGACTGCAACCCTACTGCCATACCTGCGCAACGCGGCATGTCCAATCTACCGTTCCGGGACGATGGGCTGGAGCGTTATTTGATGCGGATCCTGATGGTCTCGGATGTTTACTTCCCGCGTGTGAATGGCGTTTCCACGTCCATACAGACCTATCGAAGTGACCTGATGGCCGCTGGGCACCGTTGTTTGCTGGTGGCCCCGGAATACCCCACAGCCGCGGCCGATGACGAGGAACTGTTTCGTCTGCCGTCGCGCCGTATCCCCCGTGACCCGGAAGACCGCCTGCTTTCCATGCGCGCTCTGCGCCAATGGGGCAAGGCTCTCGAGCCCGGCGAGATCGACATCGTGCACATACAGACGCCGTTTGCGGCGCACTACGCAGGGCTCCGTATCGCCCGGCACCTAGGCGTGCCCGTGGTGGAGAGCTACCACACTTACTTCGAGCATTACTTGCACCACTACGTGCCGGCGCTGCCGTCGATGTTGACCCGTCGCTTCGCGCGGCGAGTGACGGTTTCGCAGTGCCACCAGGTGGCGCATCTCATTTCGCCGTCGCGCCAGATGGCCGATGCGTTGCGCGAGTACGGCGTCAAGACGCCCATCGAGATACTGCCTACTGGTCTGCCGCCCGAGTCGTACACGGTTGGTGATGGCGCGCGGTTCCGCGCCCTTCACGGCATTCCCGCAGAGCGTCCGCTGGCCCTGTTCGTCGGGCGCGTGGCGCACGAAAAGAACATCGATTTCCTGGTGCGCATGCTCGGCGCGCTGCGGACGAAATGTGCCGATGCGTTGTTGGTCATTGCCGGCGAGGGCCCGGCGCAAGAACATCTGCGGCGTCTCGTTACGAGCCTCGGGCTCGATGCGAATGTGCTGTTTGTCGGCTACATGGACCGCCACACGACCTTGCGTGACTGCTACCGCGCTGCCGACGTATTCGTGTTCGCTTCCCGCACCGAGACGCAAGGCTTGGTGCTGCTGGAGGCGATGGCGCAGGGCACACCGGTGGTGTCCACCGCTGTGATGGGGACCGTCGATGTACTCAGCGGTGCCGCCGGTGCGGTCGTGGTGCCGGAGGACGAGCAGGTGTTTGCGGCTGCGGTCGCCGAAGTGTTACTGAACCCGGCACAGCGCGCCGCGCTTTCGCCGCTGGCCGTTCAGGATGCTCGGCGCTGGGCGTCCGCCGCTATGGCTGCTCGGCTGGTCGAGCTTTACGAGCAAGTCATCGCCAATCATTCGACCAAGGGTGGGGCGCTGCGGCCCATCGCCACCAGCGTTAGCGCGCAATACAGGACACATGCATGAGCAACTCCACGTTGTTTCTTCGCGCCGACCAAGCGGAACGCCGCTTGTGCCTGCTGGCGAATGCCGCAGCTCGTCGCCGGGCGGTGCGCAACCTGTTCCGCGCGGTAAGCCGCCTCGGCGATGGAGTGTTCTGGTATTGCCTGATGGTAGTGCTGCCGCTCTGGCAGGGGGTAGCCGGCCTGTTCACCAGCTTGCGGCTCGCCGTCGTGGGGGCGGTCGGTTTGGCTATCTACAAGTTGCTCAAGCACCGTCTGGTTCGCGAGCGCCCGTACATCGGCCTCATCGGCATTGACTGCGCCATGCCGCCGCTCGATCGCTATAGCTTCCCGTCGGGGCACACGCTGCATGCCGTGGGTTTCACCACGGTAGCCGTAACTGCCTTCCCGGTCTTGGCCAGCGTGCTTGTGCCGTTCGCGCTGCTGGTGGCCGCTTCGCGCGTCATTCTCGGGCTGCATTACCCCACGGACGTCCTTGCTGGCGCTGCCATCGGCTACGGGGTCGCTGAGGTCGTCCTGCAACTGGTGTGACACGGCGCACTGCGCTTGGCTTAAGCTGTCGCGGCCTTCCTTCTGGAGTTCCGCCGCGTGTCCAGTCCCCAGTCTTCGCTCACCGTCCGCGAAGCGGTCATCGATTTCCTCCGCCGCTCCGGCATGACAGCGGTATTCGGTAACCCCGGCTCCACCGAGTTGCCGCTGTTCCGCGAGTTCCCGGCAGATTTTCGCTACGTCACGGCGCTGCAAGAGTCGCTGGTGGTGGGTATGGCGGATGGCTATGCCCAGGCTACCGGACGTGCGGCCTTCGTGAACCTGCATTCCGCTGCAGGCGTGGGACATGCGCTGGGCAATCTCTATACCGCCTACCGCAACCAGACACCGCTGGTCATCACGGCCGGGCAGCAAGTGCGCTCCATGCTGGGGTTGGAGCCGTTCCTTTTCGCGGAAGACGCCGCGCAGTTCCCCAAGCCCTACGTGAAGTGGTCGGTGGAGCCGGCCACGGCGGCCGATGTGCCCGCTGCGATTGCGCGCGCGCGTTATATCGCTGAGCAGGCCCCTTGTGGCCCTACGTTCGTGTCGATTCCGGCCGATGACTGGGAGCAGTCGGCGGAACCGGTTCCGCAGCGCACCGTGTCTCGCAGCGTGCGCGGTGACGCCGCCCTGCTGGCGCAGTTGGCGGCGGCATTGGCGGCGGCGGAGAAGCCGGTGTTCGTGGCGGGCAGTGGCGTGTCGCGGGATGGCGCGTATGCCGCCCTGACGCGCCTCGCCGAGCAACACGAAGCGCCGGTCTGGACGGCTCCTCGCACGGCTCGCGCAGCCTTCCCGGAAAGCCACCGACTGTTCGCGGGGTTCCTGCCCAATAGTCGCGAGTCGGTCGCTGCGTGTCTTGCCGGGCATGACCTCATCGTCGTGTTCGGTGCGCCCGTGTTCACCTACCACATGGCCGGGTCCGGTCCGTTCATTCCTGCCGGCGCTAATTTGTTCCAGTTGGGCGACAACCCTGGGCAAAGCGCCTGGGCCGCTGTGGGTACTGCCATTGTCACCAGCTTGCAGCCAGCGATAGAAGAGTTGCTTGCGTCAGCATTGCCGCTTGCTGTACGCGCCGCGGGGCAGGGTCGTGGCGCGGCGCCCGCTCCGGAGCCGGCAAGTTCAGGCGATGGCGTTGGGGTGGCTTGGTTGATGTCGCGCCTCGCGGCATTGCGCCCGGCGGATTCGCTTCTGGTCGAAGAAGCTCCAAGCAGTCGCTCGCTCATGCAGCGCCACTTGCCGGTGGACCGTGAAGATGGCTTCTTTACTTGCGCGAGTGGTGGACTTGGGCACGGGCTGCCCGCTGCGGTGGGCATCGCTTTGGCCAGACCGCAGCAGCGTACGCTGGCTTTGATGGGTGACGGCTCAAGTCTGTATTCCATCCAAGCCTTGTGGACCGCCGCGCAATGGCAGGTGCCGCTCACGGTAGTCATCGTGCGCAACGGCAGTTATGCCTCGCTGTTGGAGTTCGCCAAGTTGTTCGGTTTGCCGGCGTCGGAGGGCATTGCCTTGCCGGCGCTCGACTTCGTGCAGTTGGCCACCGGCTTTGGTGTGCCAGCACAGCGGGTTACCCGGCCCGAGGACTTGGACGCAGCACTGGTGGCCGCGTTTGCGGCCAACGGCCCGGCATTGGTGGAAGTGGTGGTTTGACCGCGCCGGGCTGATCACTGGGCCTTGGAGTCGGCGACGACGGAGAGCGCGTGCGACCGCTGGCTGGGGCGCCCACCGAGCAAGCCTTCGTAACTGCCTAGGGCTTCCTCCAGTTGCAAGCCGTCGTCGTCGATGTGGTACTGCCGCAGTTCATTGGAATGCCAGCTGCCGCGCAGCTTGGCCACCACCAGCAGACGTAGCAGTCGGCTCCCGACCTCCACATAACGCTGCAGCAGAATGCCGTCCGCTAAAAACGCGGTGCGCTCCGGGCTGAGCGGCAGGAAGCTGTGGCGGTCTTCAATCTCGGCTGTCATCACGACTGTCACACCCAGCGATGCCATGGCCTCGAGCAGCCGCGCCAGCGAGGACCGGAAGCGCGCTCGTCCGGTCGCGGACAAGAGCATTTCCAGTCCAGAGAGTGAATCGATGACGACGCGCGTGGCGTTCATTCGTTCCACTTCAAGCACGATCAACTGGGCGATTTCATCAACCTCCAGACACGTCGAGCCCGTTTCCACTACGGAAACGCTGCCGGCGTGAATGAGTTTTTCCAGCGCGGGGCTGCGTAGGCGCGGCGGCCGTTGTTCGAAGACAGCGATGACGCCGTTTTCGCCGGCGCTGGCTCCCGCGAGCAGGAAGGTATCGGCCAGAATAGTTTTGCCCGAACCGGAAGGGCCTGCCACGAGGAAGGAGGTGCCGCGCGGAATTCCGCCACCGAGCATGCCGTCTAGCCCGCGAATGCCGGTGTCAGCCCGCCCGACCGGCGCGACGCGGGTTGCCAGCGGATTCACCCAAGGCGCAAACACACGCAGCCCTTCGTGACTAATGCGGAAGGTGTGGAGGCCAGGCAGCGTTTCCTGCCCGCGCAGTTTCACTACCTCCAGCTTGCGTGAACCGTCGTTACCCTCTGCTTGGTTATGCAGCCACAGGATGCCGTCGGCCACCGTGAACAGCGGGTCTTCGCGGTCGGGGTCGAGGTATTCCGCCACCAGAAACGTGGTGGCTTGCCAGCCGCGCATCAGCAGCGCCATCTGGTGCAGGAAGGCGGGTAGGCCGGCAACGCCGGCTTGACCGCGGTGCAGCGCCGCGAAGAGTGAGCGGAACGAATCGATGAATACCAGGGACGGCTTATGTTCTTCCACCGCTTCCTGAATTTTCTGGAGCATCAGTTCCGTGTCGTTGCTTCCACCCACCGCGGCGAGGTTCAGGAAATGGATGCTGCGGTGAAGTTCCTCAGGTCTGAAGAAGGCGTATTGCTCTTGGTGCCGCAGCATCTTCGCTGGCGGCTCACCGAGAGCCGTCAGATATAGCGCGGTGCGGCCTGGGCGCGTCAGCGCGAACATCAGTTGATGGGCCAAAGTGGTCTTGCCGGTGCCTGGGCGACCGGCAATCAGGTTGAGCGAAGCCTCGCGGAAACCACCGCCTAGAATGGTATCTAGGCCGGTGATGCCCGTGGGCAGTAGGTGACGCCGCGGCGCCAGCGTATCCCGATCCATGGGAGGTGCTCCTCAAGAGACGGCGGAGAGCAGGGGGCGCGGCGGCAGCGAGGCCATGGGGAGCAGGCGGTGGTATTCCTTCCGCACGACGCCGTAGCACTCGCAGGAGCGACGTTCCAGGCCAGCGCGGTTCACCACCGTGATGTGCCCGCGACGGTAGCTGATATAGCCCAGTTGGGCCAGACGGCACGCCGCCTCGGTAATGCCTTCGCGGCGCACGCCGAGCATGTTGGCGATGGTCTCGTGGGTCATCAGAATTTCGTTGCCATTGCTGCGGTCGAGCAGGAGCAGGAGCCAACGGCACAATTGCTGCTCGACGGAATGGTGGCGGTTGCACACCACGGTTTGCGACATCTGCGTGATGAGCGCCTGCGTATAGCGCAGGAACAGATGCAGCACCGGCCCACCGCGGTTGAACTCCGCCATCATGAAGGGCGCGCGGATGCGCAGGGCAGAGCCGCTGCACAGGACGACGGTGGAGTCCGTGCTGCTCTCGCCGCCCATGAATAGCGACACACCCGCCAGCCCTTCGCGGCCTACCACGGAAGATTCGGCGGAGCCGCCATCTTCCATGACATTGAGCAGCGCCAGAATGGCGGTCACGGGGAAG
>CALQLF020000105.1 GCA_943331345.2 Candidatus Planktophila lacus
ACCGACATCTTCATGACCCACACCCAGCCGGCATGCAGGCCCACGCTTAAAGCGATGTTCCCGGTCCACAGCCGCGCCAAGGACAACAAGACGCCGACCGCGGTCAAAGCCAGAAAACTATCCAGCATCTCTGCGGGGTGGGCGAAGTAGCGCAAGGACTGCTGCAACAGGTTCAGCCCGCTGTCCAGTTGCACGGCTGCGGGGTCCAGCTTCGAGCGCGCCAGAAAGTGCAGGCTGGCGAAGAGCGCAGAGCTGGCCACGATGGCTACTGCCAGCCGCCAGGAGCCTGCGTTGTTAGGGTGGATGCGTGCGCCTGCAAGCTGTGCGCTATCACTGGGCGAGGCGCGGCTGGGGCCGACCAAGGGAGCGAGCAGCGCGCCGAGCAACAAGCCGCGGTAGAAGGTTTCTTCAAGGAAGCCGACGGCCATTCCGGTGAGGGCACCGGAGAAAAACAGTTCCACGAGGCGCGCCATATCCAGCCCGGGGCGCGGTGTGCGCAGTTCCCAGCCAGACACCATGGCCGCGACAGGCAGCATGGTGAGGATGCCCAGCAAGGTGCCCCAGCCGAGTTGCCGCAGGAACTGGGCGCGCGGCAGGCCATAGCCCCACGCGGGCTTGCCGCGCAGTTGCAAGCGCCAAACGACCCACGCGACGCCGCCCACCATGCTCAGTTGCCAAAGCCGGCTGGCCAGCTTCGGGAAGGGAATGTCGTGAGCGGCGCCCCCGATACCCAGATACAAGGGGCCTGCCACCAAAGCGGTCAGGAGGAGGGTGCCCACGATGGCGAACAGGAAATGACTGAAGACGCGCATGGAGTGAAGGTAAGCGTTTTTGCATGTTCGCGCTACGAATACGGGCTGGTTTTTCGTCTGCACCGGCTGGAAACTGGAGTCCGCTCCACGGTAACCGTGGCGGCATCGTTCATCGCCAGGAAGGCGTCCTCCCCCAACGGGCCTAGCCCCAGGAGTTCAGGTATGGAAACCCATCATGCGGTCCCCCCCGCCCAACCCGTCAGCGGTGTCGTGGGGCAAGGTGCTGTCGCTGTCATCGAAGCGCTGGTAGCGGGGCGCAACCCCTTGCTGGGCGTGCCGTTGCCGCCCGAGCATCTGTGTCTCGAGCCGGCGGTAAATGCCGCGTTGTGGTGCGCGCTCGGCGCTCTAGACGATGTGGCGTTGCGTCAGGAGCGGCGCGCGCGTTTGCCGGACAAGGTAGGCAAGCCGTGGACGGCGGCGGAAGATGCGGAGCTGGTACGCGCGTTCGATGCCGGTGAAGCGCTCGCCATCATTGCCGCGCGCTTGGCGCGCACTCGGGCCGGCGTACGCGCTAGGCTCGAAAGGCACGGACGCAGCGCCCCGCGCGGTACGCCCTGACGTGCCGCCCGCATTGCTCGTGAAGCCTGCATCCGGGTAGGCCGTGCGGCCGCTAGCCGAGGTTGGTCAGCGCGAATTCCCAGTCGAGCAGTCGGTGGATGACGGCGTTGACGTGGTCCGCACGGCGGTTCTGGTAGTCGAGGTAGTAGGCGTGCTCCCACACGTCAATCGTCAGCAGTGGCTTCAGCCCCTGCGTCAGCGGCGTGTCGGCGTTTGCAGTCTTCACTACGCGCAGCTTGCTGCCATCTGCCACCAGCCACGCCCAGCCGCTGCCGAATTGCGAAGTGGCGGCCGTCGCCAGGGCCTGGCGGCAGGCCTCCACGCTACCGAAATCCGCTTCGATCCTGGCCTTCAGCGCGGATGGTGGTTCGCCACCGCCTTGGGGGCGCAGCGAGCGCCAGTAGAAGTCATGGTTCCAAGATTGGGCCGCGTTGTTGTAGACCGCCACTTTCGTCGCGTCGCCGGCCGTGAGCCGCACGAGCGCGGCCATGTCCAGACTTTCGAGGGGCGTCCCGACTACCAGTGGGTTCAGTTTCTCGACATAACCGCGGTGATGCTTGCCGTGGTGAAAGCCGAGGGTTTCTGCAGAAATGATGGGGGCGAGTGCGCTGGCCGAGTAGGGCAGTGGCGCCAGCACATGCGGGCCGCCCACGGGGGTGGTGGCGGCTGCTACCGCAGGTGTGGCGGGCGCCGCAGGCGAGGCACCAATGGCGTTGCCGGCCCACAGGGCGGCCGTGCCGGTGAGGGCGCTCTTCAGGAAATGACGACGTTCGGTCATGGGGTGGTCCTCAGCAGCGACGGAAAGCGGTGTGGGCGGCGCGGAAGGTGGCTTCCATGGTGGTGTCGTCGTGCGCGGCGGAAATGAACCCCGCCTCGTACGCCGAAGGCGCCAAATACACGCCGGCGTCCAGCATGGCGTGGAAGAAGCGCTTGAAGCGGTTCACGTCGCAGCGCTGCACGTCGGCGAAGGACGTAATGTCGCTCTGGTCCGTGAAGTACAGGCCGAACATGCCTGGCACCTGCGTGGTCACGAAGGGCACGCCGGCGGCCTTGGCCTCCGCTTCCAGTCCGGCACAGAGTTGCGCGGTCAGTGCTTGCAGTTGTGCATGGAAGCCTGGCGAGCTCACGCCTTCCAGCGTGGCGAGGCCCGCGGCCATGGCCACCGGATTGCCGCTCAGCGTTCCCGCTTGGTACACCGGGCCCAGTGGCGAGAGGCGCTCCATGATGTCGCGGCGGCCACCGAAGGCGCCCACCGGCATGCCACCGCCAATCACCTTGCCAAGCGTGGTGAGGTCCGGGCGAATACCGAAGAACTCCTGTGCACCACCGCGGGCTACGCGGAAACCCGTCATCACTTCGTCGAAAATAAGCACGGCGCCGTGGCGCGTGCACTCCTCGCGCAAGGCCTCGAGGAAGCCCGGCGCAGGCAGCACGCAGTTCATGTTGCCAGCCACGGGCTCTACGATAACCGCGGCAATGGAGTCGCCGTCGCTGGCGAATAGTTCGCGCACGGCAGCGGTGTCGTTGTAGGCCAGCGTCAAGGTGTGTTTTGCCAAATCGGCGGGAACGCCGGGCGAGGTGGGCACGCCGAGCGTCAGCGCGCCGGAGCCGGCCTTCACCAGCAAGGAATCCGAATGCCCGTGATAGCAGCCTTCGAACTTCAGAATACGGTCGCGGCCGGTGAAGCCACGCGCCAGACGCAGCGCGCTCATGGTGGCCTCGGTGCCGCTCGAACAAAAGCGCACGAGGTCCATGGAGGGCACGCAGGCCAGCACGGCGCGGGCGAGGGTGGTTTCAGCGGCGGTGGGCGCACCGAAAGAAAGCCCGTTGACGGCAGTTTCCTGCACGGCACGGATGACGGTGGGGTGCGCGTGGCCAAGAATCATGGGGCCCCAGGAGCCCACGTAATCCACATAGCGGTCGCCATCTTCGCCCCACACGTAGGGGCCAGCGGCTTTGGCGAAGAACACTGGGTGTCCGCCAACGCTGCGGAACGCGCGCACCGGCGAATTCACGCCGCCCGGGATGACTTCGGCGGCAGCGGCAAACAGGGCCGAGGAGCGGGGGCGAACGTGCAGGGGGTCGGTCATGGCATTTTCCGGTCGAAGGGACAGTAAGCATTGTAGTGTGCGGCACGCCGCGCGACGCAGGCGATAGCGGCTGCCGTCCGCCTCACGGTCATGAGGCCGGTGGTACCCACTCCACCTGCGAAACTATTTGTCCATCCGCTTGTAGTTCCAGCCAGCGCCAGCCGGGCCCACGGGTATCCAGCGCGAAGTCCGCGCTGCCGGGCAGGAACTGCAGGCAAGTCGACGGCGTACCCATCAGTCGCACCTTGCCGCGCTGGCCTTCGAAGGCTTGGTGCGCATGGCCCCACAGCACGCCGCGTACATTGGCGTGTTGGTCCACCACGTCCCAGAAAGCGGCAGCATCGGCCAGACCAATCTCGTCCAGCCAGGCGCTGCCTACGGGCGTGGGTGGATGGTGCAGCACCAGCAGGGCGTGCGTTGCCGGGTGGGTGCCTAGCACCGTATCCAATTCCGCAAGCGCAGCATGGCCCAATTCGCCATCCACGCGACGTTCCGCTTGCGTCGACAGCATCACCACCAGCCAGTGGTTATCGCCACTACGGTAGGTGTGGTTGCCACCCACGTGAAAGGGTGAGGTTGGCGATGGCACGGGCAAGGTTGCGGCGACGGTGCTGTTAGTGCGAGGCGTTGCGAAGCTAGCGGCTAGCGCAGCCGGAACGTCATGGTTCCCGGGGATGAGATGCACTGGCACTGGCGAGGCGCCGAGCAGGGTCTGCAGGTGCGCATAGCCGCCGGGTTCGTCGTGAACGAGGTCGCCGGTGAGCAGTACGGCGGCGGGCGCCGGAAACTGCGCAGCGTGCTGCAAGGCGGAAACGAACGAGGGCAGCGTTTGCTGCCCTCGCATGGCACCGGTAGCCGCAGCGTACAGGTGCGTGTCGGTGAACTGATGGAAGCGAAGAGAGGCCATGGCACCCATCCTAGTCCATCTCGGTTCCCGCTGGCGCCGACACCAGCGGGATGGCCGCTGCTTAGTACCGGTAGGTGTCCTGCTTGTACGGACCCTGCTGCGGCACACCGATGTACGACGCCTGCTCTTCGCTAAGTTCGGTGAGCATGGCACCGAGCTTGGTGAGCTGCAGACGCGCCACCTTCTCGTCCAGATGCTTCGGCAGCACGTACACCTTGCCCACTTCGTAGAAGTCGCGATGGGTGAAGAGTTCGATTTGCGCGATGGTCTGGTTCGCGAAGGAGCTGGACATGACGTAGCTGGGGTGGCCCGTGCCGCAGCCCAAGTTCACCAGACGGCCCTTGGCGAGCAGGATGATCTTCTTGCCATCGGGGAAGATGACATGGTCGACCTGCGGCTTGATCTCGTCCCACTGGCACTTGGCTTCGATGGTGGCAACGTCGATTTCGTTGTCGAAGTGACCGATGTTGCAGACGATGGCCTGGTCCTTCATGCGCGACATGTGGTCATATGTGATGACCGACTTGTTGCCCGTGGCCGTGACGAAAATGTCCGCCTTGTCAGCCGCATAGTCCATGGTGACGATGCGGTAGCCTTCCATCGCCGCCTGCAGTGCGCAGATGGGGTCGATTTCCGTGACCCACACTTGAGCGGAGAGGGCGCGCAGCGCCTGCGCCGAGCCCTTGCCCACGTCGCCGTAACCGGCCACGACGGCTACCTTGCCAGCGATCATGACGTCCGTAGCGCGCTTGATGCCGTCCACGAGGCTTTCACGGCAACCGTAGAGGTTGTCGAACTTGCTCTTGGTGACGGAGTCGTTCACGTTGATGGCACGGAACATGAGGGTGCCGGCCACGCTCATTTCCTGCAGGCGGTGCACGCCCGTGGTGGTCTCTTCGGTCACGCCGAGGATTTCCGCGCTCTTGCGGCTGTACCAGGTGGCATCAACCGCGAGCTTCGCCTTGATGGAGGCGTACAGGCAGGTCTCTTCTTCGCTCTGCGGGTTGGCCAGAACGCTCTGGTCCTTCTCGGCCTTCTTGCCAAGATGCATGAGCAGCGTAGCGTCGCCGCCGTCGTCGAGAATCATGTTCGGGCCTTCGCCCGGGGTGCCCTTGGCGCCGAACTCGAAGATGCGGTGCGTGTAGTCCCAGTAGTCCGCCAGCGTTTCGCCCTTGTAGGCGAACACCGGGGTGCCGGCAGCCACGAGGGCGGCAGCCGCATGGTCCTGCGTGGAGAAGATGTTGCAGGAAGCCCAGCGCACTTCGGCGCCGAGCGCTTGCAGCGTCTCGACGAGCACGGCGGTCTGGATGGTCATGTGCAGCGAACCGGTGACGCGCGCGCCCTTCAGCGGCTGCGTGGCCATGTATTCCTGGCGGATAGCCATGAGGCCAGGCATTTCGGTTTCGGCAATATTCATTTCCTTGCGGCCCCAGGCGGCAAGGGAGAGGTCGGCAACGGCGTGGTCTTCCGTCGGGCGGAGAATGGCGTTCATCAGAGTGTCCTTGAGATAAGGGTCTAATGAGCGCCGTTCGACACCGAGCCTGGGGTGGCTTTTGAAAGCACCCTGCAACGCTCCTCGGTAACGCAATTATCCGTGAGGAAAGCCGCATGGGCAAGGCATGAGAGCGCTTGCCCGAAAAATTTAAAGCGCCGCGTCACCTGTACAGGACAGAGACGCGGCTTGGGTGAGTCCCGTGCGGGCCGACAGGACCTTTAGCGTACCGTCTTGGCCGCGTCCTTGAGGGCGCGGGCCTTGTCCGTACGCTCCCAAGTGAATTCCTTCTCCGTGCGACCGAAGTGGCCGTAGGCGGCGGTCTTGCGGTAGATGGGACGGGCCAGGTCGAGCATTTCGCGCAGGCCGAACGGCGTTAGGTCGAAGTGCTTGCGTACCAGCTTGGTGAGTTGTTCACGCGAAAGCTTCGAGGTACCGAAGGTTTCGATCATGACCGACGTAGGCTCGGCCACGCCGATGGCATAGGAGACCTGCACTTCGCAGCGCTTGGCCAAGCCCGCAGCCACGATGTTCTTGGCGACGTAGCGCGCCGCGTAAGCAGCGCTGCGGTCCACCTTGGACGGGTCTTTGCCGGAGAAGGCACCGCCACCATGGCGCGCAAAGCCGCCGTAGGTGTCGACGATAATCTTGCGGCCCGTAAGGCCACAGTCGCCGACGGGACCACCGACCACGAACTTGCCGGTCGGGTTGATGTGAAACTTGGTCTTGGGCGAGAGCAGGTGCTTCGGCAGCACCGGCAGGATGATCTCTTCCATGACGGCTTCACGCAGCGCCTTGGTGGAGACATCCGGTGAATGCTGGGTGGACAGCACCACGGCGTCGACGGCTACCGGCACGTCGTTTTCATAGCGCATGGTCACCTGGCTCTTGGCATCCGGGCGCAGCCACTTCAGCTTGCGGGCTTTGCGCACTTCCGCCTGGCGTTGCACCAAGCGGTGCGCGAAGGTGATGGGGGCGGGCATGAGCACGTCGGTTTCATCCGAGGCGTAGCCGAACATGAGGCCTTGGTCGCCGGCGCCCTGCTTGCGCGGGTCCTTGCGGTCCACGCCTTGGGCGATGTCGGGCGACTGCTTGCCGATGATGTTGATGACTGCGCAAGACGCGCCGTCGAAGCCCATCTCGGAGCTGTCGTAGCCAATCTCGAGGATGGTGTCGCGCACCAAGGCTTCGAGGTCCACCCAAGCGCTGGTGGTCACTTCGCCGGCGACGATGGCACAGCCGGTTTTCACCAGCGTTTCCACGGCCACGCGGGCGGTCTTGTCGTCCTTGAGGATGGCGTCGAGGACGGCATCCGAAATCTGGTCGGCGACCTTGTCCGGGTGGCCTTCCGAGACCGATTCCGAAGTGAACAGATAGCTGCCTGCGCTCATGGGGCGGGGGTCCTGTGCAAGGGGAGGTGAAGCAAAAATTCCGGGCATCCGTGCGCGGACGCACTGCCCATACCGGGGCAGAAGTATAGCGGAAGCCGGGCTGCGGGCGTTTCCAACTTGGGGCTTGGTCTGGCGACCGTTATGGCGGCCGGTGCGGCGGTTTGCCGTGCGTGGCCCGTATCGGCGACAATGCTTGTTCCCCGGGCGGCCTCGCGGCTGCCTTGCGCTATCTTCACAAGAGCCCCTCATGACCGACCGCCGCCGCCTTGCCAATGCCCTTCGTGTCCTCGCCATGGATGCGGTCCAAGCTGCCAACTCCGGGCATCCGGGCGCGCCCATGGGCATGGCGGACTTGGCTGAGGCCTTGTGGCGCGGCCCGCTGAAGCACAACCCGGGCAACCCTTTGTGGGCAGACCGCGACCGCTTCGTGCTGTCCAATGGCCATGGTTCCATGCTGCTGTACGGGCTGTTGCACCTCAGCGGCTACCCGCTCGAGATGGAACAACTGCGCACCTTCCGTCAGTGGGGTTCGCACTGCGCCGGTCACCCGGAGCGCGAACTGCACCTGGGTATCGAGACCACTACCGGTCCGCTAGGCCAGGGCATAGCGAATGCGGTCGGTATGGCGCTGGCCGAAAAAGTGCTCGCTGCCCACTTCAACCGCCCAGGTCACGCCATTGTTGACCACCGCACTTGGGTGTTCCTCGGCGATGGTTGCCTCATGGAAGGCATCTCGCATGAAGCGTGTGCGCTCGCCGGCACGTTGCAGCTGTCGAAACTGGTGATGTTCTACGACGACAACGGTATTTCCATCGACGGCGACGTGCATGGCTGGTTCACGGACGACACGCCGGCCCGCTTCGAGGCCTACGGCTGGAACGTCATTCGTAGTGTCGACGGCCATGATGTTGCCGCGGTGGACCGCGCCATTGCCGCGGCCATCGAGCAAGGCAACGCGCCGGGCGGCAAGCCCACGCTCATCTGCTGCAAGACCATCATCGGTTGGGGCTCGCCCAACAAGCAGGGCACGGAAGCGGTGCACGGCGCCGCGCTGGGCGCGGCCGAAGTGGCCGCTGCTCGCGAGCAACTGGGCTGGCAAGAAGCGCCATTCGACATTCCCGCCGATGTGCGCGGTGCCTGGGATGCGCGCACGCGTGGTGCGGCTGCCGAGGCGGCTTGGCAGGAAAGCTTTGCGTCTTACGCCGGCAACTACCCTGAACTGGCCGCTGAATACAACCGCCGCATGGCCGGCGACCTACCGGCGGGTTTTGCGGAGAAGGCGGCCGCTGCCATCGCCGCGGTGCAGGCTGCGGGCGGTTCGCAGGCCACGCGCCAGTCTTCGCAGGCGGCGCTCACGTTCTTCACGGGCCTGATGCCGGAACTGCTCGGCGGTTCTGCCGACCTGACCGGCAGCAACAACACCAACCGTAAGGGCTATAAGTCCATCACGGCGCATGATTTTAGCGGCGACTATCTGCACTATGGTGTTCGCGAATTCGGCATGACGGGCATCATGAATGGCATGGCGCTGCACGGCGGCTTTGTGCCGTTCGGCGGCACCTTCCTCGTGTTCTCGGACTACGCCCGCAATGCCGTGCGCATGAGTGCGCTTATGGGGCTGCCGGTCATCAACGTCTACACGCACGACAGCATTGGTCTGGGTGAGGACGGCCCCACGCATCAGCCCGTCGAACACACGGCCTCGCTGCGGCTCATTCCCAACCACGACGTGTGGCGTCCTTGCGATGCCGCGGAAACGCATGTCGCGTGGCTTTCGGCAGCGACCCGCCGCGACCGTCCCACTTCACTCATCCTCACGCGGCAGGCTTTGCCGGCGCAAACACGTGACGCCGAGCAAGTGGCGGCAATGGCGCGTGGTGGCTACGTGCTAAAGGACGCGGCAGGAGCTCAAGCTGTGCTCCTCGCTACTGGTTCTGAAGTGGCGCTGGCTGTAGAGGCGCAGACGCTGTTGGCAGCGCGTGGCATTGCGGTGCGCGTGGTGTCCATGCCCTGCACGCAGGTGTTCGATACGCAGCCGGCGGCTTGGCGCGAAGCGGTGTTGCCCAAGGGCTTGCCGCGCGTGGCCGTCGAGGCTGGTGTTACAGAGGGCTGGTATCGCTACGTCGGGCACGACGGTGCGGTGGTCGGCCTCAATCGCTTTGGCGCTTCGGCACCGGCGAAGGTGCTG
>CALQLF020000106.1 GCA_943331345.2 Candidatus Planktophila lacus
CCGGCCGTTGGCGGCACCGTCATCATCCCATCGCCACGCGACGCCGATTCGCGCCTGTCCTTCCATCTGATCGCGGCTTATGGCCTCGGGCAGCGCCTGCTGCTCGTGCGGGACTCGACCCGCGAGGCTAGGGTAGAGAGCATGCGTCGCGATTTCGTGGCGAATGCGTCCCACGAGTTGCGTTCGCCGCTTACCGTGGTGACTGGCTATCTCGACACCTTGGCCGATGAGCCGGGGTTGGATGAAACTTGGCGGCATCCGGTGGAAGAGATGCGCCGGCAGATGGTTCGCATGCGTGAAATCGTCGATAGCTTGCTGGAGCTCTCGCGACTGGAGGCGGCTACCGGTGAGGCGCCGTTCGAGGCGGTAGATCTCTCGGGGCTGGTGGCCTTGCTGCGACGTGATGCCATGTCGGCGCAGACCCACCCGGCCGTATTCGAAGTGGACATCGAGTCTCCATCACGTGTTCTGGGTGCTCCCGGCGAGGTGCACTCCATCGTCGCCAACCTCATCAGCAACGCGGTCAAGTACACGCCGGAGAGCGGTACCGTTGCCGTGAAGTGGCGAGTGGACGCGAACGGTGGTCATCTCGAAGTGCGCGATACCGGTATCGGCATCAGCAGCGAGCATTTGCCGCGGTTGACCGAGCGTTTTTACCGTGTTGATGCGGGCCGTTCCCGCAAGCAAGGTGGCACGGGTCTCGGGCTTGCTATCGTCAAACATGCGGTACACCGCCATGGCGGAACGCTTTCCATTGAAAGCGTGGATGGCAAGGGAAGCACCTTCAGTTGCCACTTCCCTGCTCGTCGCGTACCCGTTGTCACTATTCCTTAACCGAAACGCAACGCTTTCGTCGCCTCGTCTTCATCGTCCTGAAAGCCTTGCCCGCCAGAATTTGCGAATTCTGTTCGTTCGCGAGGTGGCACGATGCGAATTCGTACGCTGTTCCTGTCCGATATCCACTTGGGTTACCGGGGTTGCCGCGCGGGAGCGCTGCTGGATTTCCTCGGGCGCTACCAGCCTGAGGAAATTATCCTCGTCGGCGACGTAGTGGATCTTTGGTCACTCCGTCGCACGCCCTACTGGCCGGCCGAGCATCAGGCAGTCGTACGTCGCTTCGTTCAGTTGGCTGCTTCCGGGGTGCGGGTCATCTACGTTCCAGGCAACCACGACGAAGCCATTCGCGAGTGGGTAGGTGCCAGCCTTGCCGGGGTACAGATCCTTCAGGAGTATCACCATGTGCTCGCCGACGGGCGGCGTTTTCTGGTGATGCATGGCGATGCCTTCGATGACGCCGTGCGCGTTCCTAGCTGGCTCTCCGGACTTGGCAGTTTCCTTTACGACTGCATTCTCGACCTTTCCCACCACGTGTATGGCTTGCGCCGGCGCCTGTTCCGTGGGGCGCGTTGGTTCTCTCTCGCCACTTGGATCAAGCGGCGGGTACCGGAGGCTATGCGTTATGTGCGCAAGTTCGAGAATGCGGCGGTTCAGGAAGCCAAGCGTCGCGGCTTCGACGGCATTATCTGCGGACACATCCACCATCCGGAATTGCAGGACCGAGACGGTATTTGCTACGTGAATGACGGCGACTGGGTCGAGCACGGCACGGCCGTTTTCGAGCATTTCGACGGTCGACTGGAACTCCACTGGGCGGATGAAGTCCCCGCGGAGCAACTGGACTTGCCGCTTGCGCCTGCCATGCCAGTGACGGCCTTGCGCAAGGTAGCGTAGGGCGACCCATGCGCTTGACGATCGTCACCGATGCATGGACGCCCCAGGTCAACGGGGTCGTTACTACGTTGACACGCACGGTGCTAGGCCTGCAGTCGCTAGGTATCGATGTCGATGTCATTACTCCGCAGGGGTTCTCCTCCATTCCCTGTCCGAGTTACCCGGAGATCCGCTTGGCGATTTTCCCCGGGGCCGAGGTGCAGCGACGTCTGCTGGCGCATGACCCAGATGCGGTGCATATCGCCACCGAGGGCCCTCTGGGAATGGCGGCACGACGTTGCTGCCTTGATCGTGGATGGCAATTCTCCACGTCCTACCACACCCGCTTCCCCGAATACCTCAGCGCCCGCTGGCCACTCCCGGAGGAGTGGACTTACGCTTGGTTGCGGCGCTTCCACGGCGCTGCCGCCCGGACGATGGTGGGCACGCCGTCGATGCGCCGTGAATTAGCGTCGCGCGGCTTCAAACACCTCGTCGAGTGGACGCGCGGCGTGGACGTCGAGTTGTTCCGGCCTATGGCGCCCCTGCAACAGTTGCCTTGGGGGCACGAACGCACGGAGCGCCCGGTGCTGATGTACGTGGGCCGGGTCGCGGTCGAAAAAAATATCGCGGCGTTTCTCGATTTGCCTTTCGCCGCCGACAAGGTGGTGGTGGGCGACGGTCCGGCGTTGGCCGGGTTGCGGCAGGCGCACCCTAGCGTGGTCTGGACGGGATTCCTTGCGGGCGAGAACCTTGCCGGGACGATTGCGCAGGCCGACTGCGTGGTGTTTCCCAGTCGGACGGATACCTTTGGCTTGGTGATGCTCGAGGCGATGGCCTGCGGGGTCCCAGTGGCCGCTTACCCGGTGACGGGACCCTGCGATGTCGTTACGCCCGGGGTTACCGGAGAGTTGAACAATGATTTGGCGGTGGCGGTGCGTGGTGCGCTCCGTTTGGACCGGCATGGGGTTGCGGCGGCGGTTGGCGGACGTCAGTGGTCGGCGGCCACGGAGCAGTTTTTGGGCCATTTGACGCCGACGCGGGAAGCGCGGGTGGAGCGAATGCGGGGCGCTATCTACACCACGAGGCTTCACGGGCAGGTGCAGTGACTCGCTGGCAGGTGACAGTTGCTCGCGCGGTCGTCATATCGGGATGTCAGAAAGATGAATCTTTCGTGACATGCCAATTGGGCGCTGCCATTAAACTGTCACAAACAGCCCGTATAACGTGACTACCGCCCAGTTAGCGGAATTTTTCTGTCACATTTCGCGGGAGTCGTTGTAGTGAAAACGTCTTGTCTGTCGGTCGCCGTGGCGACCATCCTGGTTTCGGGGCTTGCCCCGTCCGTTTCCATGGCTGCCGGGAAAGCTCCTGCCAAGGTCGTCGCTCCGGTGGTCCCGGCGGCTTCCGCGAGCGATCTTGACGCCCTGCGCGCCGAGTTCGCCTCTCTGCGTGAACGTATCGACCGTCTCGAAGCGGCCAACACGCAACTTGCTACCGAGAATGCCGAACTGAAGAGCGCGGCTGCGGATGCTGAGCCCGTTGTCGACTACCTGAAGTCCCAGATCAAGGAGCAGCGTGTCGACACCGCCAAGCTTCAGGCGGACGCCGACAAGGTGCGCGGCGCCGACTGGGCCTCGAAGATGAAGTGGAAGGTGGACATGCGCTACCGCATGGAAACCATCGAAGGTGACACGGTACCGAAGCGCCAGCGCGACCGCATCCGCCTGCGCGCGGGTTTGGAAGCCAAGGCTACGGACAACCTGCTCGTGGTGGCGCAGTTGGCCACGGGCGACACGGACCCGCGTTCCAGCAACCAGACGCTGACGGGCCAGTTCGACCGCAATCCCATCGGTGTGGACCTCGCTTACATCGAGTGGACCGTCGCCATGGGTATGAAGGTGACCGGCGGCAAGATGAAGAACCCGTTGGTTCGCCCTGCTGACTTCTTCTGGGACAACGACCTGAACCCGGAAGGCCTGTCGTTCGCGTTCGAGCGAGGCCCTTGGTTCGGTAGCGCCAACTACTTCTACCTGACGGAGCGTGCGGGTAGCGCCACCGCTGGCGCCACCTTTGCCACCAAGGGTTCGGAGTCCACCGCGACGGTCGGCCAGATTGGCTACCGCCTGCCAGTGGGCGACGTGTCTACTTTGACGTTGGCCGCCAACTACACCGACTTGGGCGCTGGACTGGGTCGCTGCGACCTGTTCGGTAACACCGGCAACGGCAACACCACGGTTTCGCTCACCGCGGCGCCGTGCTCGGCCACCAACAATACTTCGCTGAAGTATGACTACAAGGTCACCGGCTTCCAGGCGCAGTACGACACCATGCTCGGGTTGCTGCCGTTCACCGCCTTCGGTGAATACGCCAAGAACGACGGTGCCAAGAACGGCCTCGACACTGCGTACGCCTTCGGCGCTTCGCTGGGCAAGGCGGCCAACGCCAAGACCTGGGAAGTCAGCTACCTGTACCAGTCGGTCGACAAGGACGCGCTGTTCGGCATGTTCACGGACTCCGACTTCGCGGACGGCAAGACCGACGGCAAGGGCAGTGTGTTCAAGTTCGGCTATGCCCCGGTGAAGAACTGGACGGTTAACGCCACGTACTTCATGAACAAGCGCAACTTCAACAGCGCCACGCAGTTGGACTACAAGCGCCTGCAGCTCGACTTCAACGTCAAGTACTGAGGCGACGGCCCGGCAGGGCACCCAGGGAAGGGTGTTGCTGCAGCCGAGGAGGGCCACGGGAAACCGTGGCCTTTCCGTTTCTGGCACGCCGCACGGCTGCCGTTCCTCGCCAAGGCCACGCCAGCTTGTCCTGGAGGCTTGCGGCGACGGTCGCTGTTCTGTATATCAAGGGAATTGAGGAGAGAGCATGGACACTTCAGACCTTTCGCACCACATTTCCAGCCGGTTCAACGAGGAACTCGAGCGCGTCCGCAGCAAGGTGCTGCGCATGGGCGGCCTTGTCGAGGAACAGCTCCAGCAGGCAGTACGCGCCTTGGTGGAGGCGGACAGCAACTTGGGCGAGCAGGTGGCACGCCGCGATGTCGAGGTGAACGCGCTGGAAGTGTCCATCGACGAGGACTGCAGCCGCATCCTCGCCACCCGCAGCCCCGCCGCCTCGGACCTGCGCCTCATCGTCGCCATCATCAAGACCATCACCGACCTCGAGCGGATTGGTGACGAGGCGGAAAAGATTGGCTATATCGCTTCGCGTTTGGCCACCATGGAACGCCCCACGGACCGTTACCGCGAGATCAAGAACATGGGTCGGCTGGTGCAGGACTTGGTCCACGGCGCACTGGATGCCTTCGCCCGGGCCGATGCTGACGCAGCGCTTAAGATCGCCCGCGGTGACAAGGTGGTGGACGAGGAATACGAGGCCATTCAGCGTCAGTGCATCACCTTCATGATGGAAGACCCGCGAACCATTCGTCGGGCACTGGATGTGCTTTGGGTTACCCGTGCGCTGGAGCGCATTGGGGACCACGCCAAGAATATCTGCGAATACGTGGTCTACATGGCCCACGGCAAGGATATCCGCCATCTCTCCATCGATGACGCGGAGCGCGAACTGCAGGTCCGCACCCCCGGTGGTTCCGCGGCATGACCCTGCCAGGACGGCGTTCACTGAACTTGCTGGCAGCCGCGTTCTGCGCGGTGCTCATTGGCTACGCGCTGTACCAACAGCACGTCATGCATCTGGAGCCGTGCCACCTGTGCATCTTTCAGCGGGTGGCGGTCATGGCGGTGGGTGCCGTGTTCTTACTGGCTGGGTTGCACCATCCGGGCCGCGTCGGTGCGCGCGTCTATGGTGTTTTGGCCGCTCTGGCGGCCTCCGGCGGCCTGGCGGTGGCCGGGCGCCATGTCTGGATCCAACTCCAGCCACCGGGCAGTGTGCCGGCTTGTGGCGCGCCGCTGGATGTCCTCTTCGACTTGCTGCCGTTGCAGGAAGTGGTGTTGAAGGTGTTCCGCGGTGGCGGGGAATGCCAGAAGGTGGATTGGACCTTCCTTGGCCTGAGCATGCCCATGTGGCTGCTGGCCGTGTTCGCCGGGCTGCTGCTGTGGGCGCTCTGGGTAAACTTCCGCCGCGAGCCCGCGGCGGGCTGAACGGGCGCCCGTCGTTCGCCCGACGGGCCTGAAAAATCGCTCACCCGATGAGCGACTCGACTGCCTTTAGGCGGCGGGCAACAGCCTTTCGAACATACCCAGATAGGTGCGGTGCAGCGCGTCGATATCGGCCACGCTCACGCATTCGTTTACCTTGTGAATGGTGCGGTTCACCACCCCCAGCTCCAGTACCTGCGCGCCCATCGGCGCGATGAAGCGGCCGTCGCTGGTGCCACCGCCGGTGGACAGGCGCGGGGAGTTGCCGGTTTCCGCTTCAATGGCGGCGGCCGCGGCGGCGGAGAGTTCCCCAGGGGCGGTAAAGAACGGGAAGCCGGACACGAACCACTCCAGCGAATATTTCACCCCATGGCGGTCGAGGATGCTGGTGACGGTCTTCTGGAGGCCCTCCAGCGTCTGCGCCGGGGACCAGCGCAGGTTGAAGCGCGCCTTCAGTTCACCCGGGATGACATTCGGTGCCCCCGTGCCGGCGGTCAGGTTCGAAATCTGGAAGGTGGTTGGCTGGAAAAATTCGTCACCACCATCCCAGACGCGCGTGGAGAGTTCCGCCAGCGCCGGGGCAAACGCGTGTACCGGGTTGTCCGCCAGCTGCGGGTAGGCCACATGGCCCTGAATGCCATGGACGGTGAGGCGGCCGGAGAGGCTGCCGCGGCGGCCATTCTTGATGACATCGCCGAAACGCTGTTCGCTGGAGGGCTCGCCGACGAGGCACCAGTCGATGGTTTCGCCGCGCTCCTTCAGCCATTCGACCACGCGGCGGGTGCCATCCACACTCGGGCCTTCCTCGTCGCTGGTGACGAGCCAGGCGATACGGCCCTGATGGTGGGGGCGGGCGGCGAGAAATGCCTCGACGGCCGTGAGCATGGCCGCCAGGCCGCTCTTCATGTCGGCGGCGCCGCGGCCGTACAGCAGGCCGTCGCGAATGGTCGGTTCGAACGGGTCGCTATGCCATTCCTCGAGGGGGCCGGTGGGTACCACGTCGGTGTGGCCGGCCAGACAGAGGGTGGGGCCGCTCCCTGCCACGCTGCCTTCGCGAGTAGCCCAGAAATTGTCCACGGGCCCGAATCGGAGCCTTTCGACCTGAAACCCGAGCGCTTCCAAACGGCGGATCATTACGTCTTGGCAGCCTTCATCCGCGGGGCTCACCGAGCGGCGACGGAGCAGGTCCAGAGTCAGGTCGAGGGTGGCGGTCACTGGTTTGGTTTCTCCCACGAAACAAGAGGGGGCTAGAAAGCGTGGCGCGATTTATAGTGCCCACTGCCTGCCAAGTCAACGCTGAGGGGGTGGAATCTGCATATTTCAGAAAAATGACAGCCCTGAAGTGGGCTTGTCACACAACTGCAAGAATCTGGGGACACAATAGACCGGTCAGAATCCTACTTCCTGGAGCAGTTACATGAAGCTTTGGCAGCGCACCCTTGCAGCCGCAACCCTTGTCGGTGCGGCATCCGCGTTCGCCCCGCAGGCCGCGGTGGCCCAGCAGATCAAGATTGACGGTTCGAGCACCGTGTTTCCCATCATGGAAGCCGTGGCCGAAGAATTCCAGATTGCCAAGCGTGGCAAGGTCCGCGTCACTGTCGGCATCGCCGGCACGGGCGGCGGCTTCAAGAAGTTCTGCCGTGGCGAGACGGACATCTCGAACGCCTCGCGCCCGATCCTCGCCGAGGAAATCGACGCCTGCAAGGCGGCGGGCATTAAGTTCATCGAACTACCCGTCGCGTTCGACGCCCTGACGGTCGTCATCAACCCGAAGAACACCTGGGCCAAGACGCTGACCACCGCCGAGCTCAAGAAGATCTGGGAGCCAGGCGCGCAGGGTCGCATCACGCGTTGGAGCCAAGTGCGTGCCGGTTTCCCGAATCAGCCTATTCAACTGTTCGGCCCTGGCGCTGACAGTGGCACCTTCGATTACTTCACCGAAGCCATCAACGGCAAGGCGAAGATGACCCGTGGCGACTACACCGCCTCCGAGGACGACAACACCCTCGTTCAGGGCGTGGAAAACAACATCAATGCGCTCGGCTACTTCGGCTACGCGTACTACGTCAACCACAAGGACAAGATGACCGCCGTCGCCGTGAACAACGGCAAGGCTGCTGTCCTGCCCTCTAGCGAAAATGTCATAAACGGTACGTACAATCCTCTCTCGCGTCCGTTGTTCATCTACGTGCGTGACACGGCTGCGGCCCGTGCTGAAGTGGCGGAACTGGTAAAGTTCATCCTCACCAAGGGCGCGCCGCTGGTCAGCGAAGTCGGTTATGTGGCTCTGCCACCTTCCGCCTACGCTATGGCCCAGAAGCACTTCGACACCCGCCGCGTTGGCAGCGTGTTCGGGGGTCGGCCGGAAGTGGGTATCACCATTGAGGCGCTGCTGAGCCGCGAGGCGAAGTAAGCGGCCAGCCAGCCCCTCGGTGGTGCTCTGGCTGGGGTGTCACCAGCCGGGGGTTGGCGCGAAGACTCTGCGTCGGTAAAGTGCCGGCCCGGGCCCGGGGGGAAACCTCCGGGCCTTGTCTGCGGAAAGGAATGGGGATTTTTGCATGAATGAGCCCAAGCGCCAGGCGCCCGCGGGTCCAGCCACCACGGTTGGCATGTTTGCCTCGTTGCGTTACCGCAAGGCGCGGGATCGCGTCGTCGAGGCAGTGCTGTTGTCGTGCGGCTTGGTGGCGGTGTTCATCACTCTGGCCATTGTCGCCATCTTGGTTTCCGAATCTTCCGTTTTCTTCGAGCATGTAACGCTCAAGGAATTCCTGACGGACCCTTTGTGGACGCCGCTGTTTGCCGATGCCCACTACGGCATCATGCCGTTGGTAGCCGGTACGCTCACCACTACTTTTGTTGCACTGGCGGTCGCCATTCCTTTCGGCACCACCATTGCCATTTATTTGAGCGAGTTCGCGCCACACAAGCTGCGCGAGTCGCTGAAGCCCATTCTAGAATTGCTCGGCGCCGTGCCCACCGTGGTCTACGGCTACTTCGCTCTGTTGGTGGTCACTCCGCTACTCCAGAAGCTGTTGCCGGAGTTGCCTGGCTTCAACATGCTCGGCGCCGGCATTGTCATGGGCCTCATGATCGTGCCGTTCGTGGCTTCGGTCAGTGAAGACGCCATGCGTTCCGTGCCGGTCTACATGCGCGAAGGTAGCTATGCCATGGGCGCCACGCGCCTGCAGACCGCCCTGCGGGTGGTGGTGCCGGGGGCGTTCTCGGGCATTGCCGCGGCGTACATCCTGGGCATTTCGCGTGCGGTTGGTGAAACCATGGTCGTGTCCATTGCGGCCGGCATGCAGCCGAACCTTACCTTCGACCCGACCCAGCCGGCGGCCACCATCACAGCCTATATCGTGCAGGTGAGCCTCGGCGACCTGCCCCATGGCAGCATCGGTTACCAGACCATTTTCGCCGCGGGCTTGGTGCTCATGATCATCACGCTGCTATTCAATGTTGCCGGGTTCTTCCTTACCCGCAAGTTCCGGGAAGCTTA
>CALQLF020000107.1 GCA_943331345.2 Candidatus Planktophila lacus
GTGACTGGCGACCACATGGGCATGCTCGCCACCGTCATGAACTGTTTGGCCATGCAAGATGCCCTTGAGGGCATGGGCATTCACGCGCGGGTGCAAAGCGCCTTACGTATTAACGAAGTCTGCGAAGACTACATCCGTCGTCGCGCCGTGCGTCACCTCGAGAAGGGTCGTGTGGTGTTGTTTGCTGCCGGTACCGGCAATCCGTTCTTCACCACTGACACCGCTGCGGCGTTGCGCGCTACGGAAATCGGTGCGGACTTGCTGCTGAAGGCCACCAAGGTCGATGGCGTCTACGACGCGGACCCGGTGAAAGTACCCACCGCGAAGCGTTACAACCGCCTCACTTACGACCGCGCTTTGGATGACCGTCTGGGCGTCATGGACGCTACGGCGCTGGTCATGTGCCGCGATAACGGCTTGCCACTGCGCGTGTTCAATCTCCATAACGATGGCGACCTGCTGCGCATCCTCCATGGCGAGGATGTGGGCACGCTGGTGGCTAACGCTTAAGGTTTCACTGCGGAGTGCGCGGCACTCCTGAGGGGACGAAGATGCTCGACGAACTGAAGAAAGACGGCGCGGAGCGCATGGCCAAGTGCGTGGTTTCGCTGCGTAACGACTACAAGCGCATGCGCACTGGTCGCGCCTCCACAGCACTGCTGGAACACTTGCGCGTGGAGTTCTACGGCAGCGAATCGCCTATCTCGCAGGTGGCGAACGTCATCGTTGAAGATGCGCGCACGCTGGCTGTCACGCCGTGGGACAAGACTATGGTGGGGCCCATCGAGAAGGCCATCTACAAGTCGGACCTCGGCCTGACACCGAACACTGCCGGCACGGTTATTCGTGTGTCCATTCCGCCGCTCACCGAGGAACGCCGTCGCGATCTCGTGAAGGTAGCGAAGGCCGAAGCCGAGAACGCGCGCGTGGCCGTGCGTGCTGTCCGTCGCGATGTCCTTGCAGACATCAAGGACCTCCTGAAGGAGAAGGAAATTTCTCAGGACGAAGAGCGCAAGGCTGCGGAAGATGTGCAGAAGCTGACGGACAAGTACATCGCTGAGGTCGAGGCGGTGTTCAGCGAAAAGGAAAAAGAAGTCCTGAAGGTCTAAGCGCCAGTGTCCCCATCGCCCCCCTCGGACGCCGTGGTTGCAGGCGCCGTGCCGCGCCACGTGGTCATCGTCATGGATGGCAACGGGCGTTGGGCACAGCGTCGTGGTTTACCGCGTGCCGCGGGCCACAAGGCGGGCGTGCCGCCAGTGCGGGCGGCGGTGCAGCACTGTGTGCAGCGTGGCGTGGAAGTGCTCACGCTGTTTGCTTTCTCCAGCGAGAATTTCCGCCGGCCTCCGCAGGAGGTCGGCCTCCTCATGAAGTTGTTCCTCGATGCACTCGGCCGCGAGGTCGCCGAACTCGGCGAACAAGGCGTGCGTCTGCGTTTCATCGGAGACCGCTCCGCGCTGGCGCCGGAAATTATCGCGGCCATGGAAAAAGCAGAACAAGGCACCGTTGATAACACGCGTCTGCAGTTGGTTATCGCCGTGGCCTATGGCGGCCAGTGGGATATTGCGTCTGCGGCCCGGCGCTTGGCAGCGGGTGCGGTGGCTGGCACGCTGGTGCCGGCGGACATCGGTCCAGCAGCGGTAACGCGTGAACTGGAATTGGGGCGGCTTGGTTTGCCCGACGTCGACCTCTTCATCCGCACCGGCGGCGAGCGGCGCATCAGTAATTTTCTGCTTTGGAACCTCGCCTACGCGGAACTCTGGTTCACGGATGTGGCCTGGCCCGATTTCGACGAGCAGGCGCTGGACATGGCGCTCGCGGATTTCGCCGGTCGGCAACGCCGGCACGGACGCACTGGAGCCCAGGTGGAGACCGAGTCATGCTGAAAACCCGAATCCTGACCGCCATCGTGCTCGTGGTGCTCCTGCTGGTGGTGCTGTTCTGGTTACCCAAGGGCGCCGCCATCGGCTTCTTCGCTGCGCTGGTGCTCGCCGGCGCGTGGGAATGGACCGCTTTCGCCGGCATCGAGGAACAGCACTGGAAGCTCAGTTACGTCACGGTCATTGCAGCCTTGTGCGCTTGGGGTTGGGACCATACCGGTCGTCTGGATGAAATCACGCTGTTCATGTCTGTTGCCAGTGTCTGGTGGCTGGTGGCCCTATGCTGGTTGATGTTCGCGCCCACGCGGGTGAACCGCGTGATGGCTGCGCTGGTGGGTGTGGTGGTGCTGGTGCCTGCTTATGCCGGGCTTTCGCGCATGTACGACAAGCTTGAGCACGGCGCGGAGCACGTGTTGTTCGTGCTGGTGCTGGTGTGGGCTGCGGATGTCGGCGCGTACTTCGCTGGGCGCAAGTGGGGCCGACACAAACTGGCGCCGCGGGTGAGTCCCGGCAAGACCTGGGAAGGTGTTGCGGGCGGAGTGGTCTTTGGATTGTTGGCGGCCGCCGCTGGCGCCGTATGGTTTGACCGGCCCCTCGGTGCCTATCTGGCGCTCGGTGCGCCGGTAGTGGCCATCTCCGTGGTCGGAGACCTCACCGAAAGCATGTTCAAGCGCTTTGCCGGTTTGAAGGACAGTGGCCATGTGTTGCCAGGCCATGGCGGCGTGTTGGACCGTATCGACAGCATAACGGCCGCCGTGCCCGTGTTCGTGCTTGGGCTCACTTGGTTGGACCTGTGGCGCTGAGCTCGCGCCCGGAAATGGCGACAGCTTCCTCCTGCGGGACTTCGGTCCCACGCGGGCTGGTGGTGCTCGGCAGCACCGGTAGCATCGGCCGCAGCACGCTAGATGTGGTGCAGCGTCATTCGGGGCGTTTTGCCGTGGTGGCACTCACGGCCAACCGCGACTGGTCGCGTCTGCTGGAGCAGGTGCGCGCTTTCCGTCCACAGCATGCGGTGCTGGTGGATGCCACTGCTGCCGCGCAATTGGCCGCTGCCGTGCGCGCCGAGGGTTTGCCTACCGAAGTGCATGCCGGCGCTGCAGCCTTGGCAGAAGTGGCTGCCTTACCCGCGGCGGACTCGGTCATGGCGGCGATTGTCGGTGCTGCCGGCTTGCTGCCTACCTTGGCCGCAGCACGGGCCGGTAAGCGAGTGCTGCTAGCGAACAAAGAGGCCTTGGTGATGTCGGGCCGCTTGCTCATGGAAGCCGTGGCCACGCATGGCGCCACACTGTTGCCCATCGACAGCGAACACAACGCCATCTTTCAGTGCCTGCCGCAGGGCGGCGTGGGCGGGCCGGCTGCCGGGCGCGAAGCACCGGGCGTGCGGCGTTTGTTGCTCACGGCCTCCGGTGGACCGTTCTTGCGTCGCCCGGCCAATACCTTGGCCAACGTGACTCCGGACGAGGCCTGCAAGCACCCCAAGTGGTCCATGGGCCGCAAGATCTCCGTGGACTCGGCGACGCTCATGAACAAGGGCCTCGAACTCATCGAAGCGCATTGGTTGTTCGGCTTGCCACCCGCACGTATCGACATCGTGGTGCACCCCGAGAGCATCGTGCATTCGCTCGTCGAATATGTCGACGGCTCCGTGCTGGCGCAATTGGGTGCCCCAGATATGCGCACGCCCATTGCGCAGGCGCTGGCTTGGCCCGAGCGCATTGAATCTGGTGTGGCTTCGCTGGACCTTACCGCCGTGGCGCGTCTGAACTTCGAGGCGCCCGACGAGGTGCGCTTCCCCGCGCTGCGTTTGGCGCGTGCTGCCGCCGAGGCGGGTGGCACGGCGCCGGCCATGCTGAACGCGGCGAATGAAATCGCCGTGGCGGCTTTCCTTGGGGGAGCATTGAACTTCCCGGGCATCTCCGCGGTCATTGAGGACGTACTCAACGCGCTGGCGGTAACACCGGCCGTCACGCTCGAACAAGTGGTGGCGGCAGATGCCGCCGCGCGTCGCGTGGCGGTGGAGCACGTAGTAGCCCGCACCGGGATGGCGCGGCAGACTCTGGAGGAGATGGTCGCATGCTGACATTCGTGCCGGTCACGGTCATCGCTTTTCTGCTGGCCATTGGCTCGCTCATCGCCATTCACGAGTACGGCCACTTTCGCGTGGCGCGCGCGTTGGGTTTCCGTGTACTCACCTTCTCCATCGGTTTCGGCAAAACGTTGTGGAGCCGCGTGGGCAAGGACGGCGTCGAATACCGTCTGGGCTTGTTCCCGTTGGGCGGCTACGTGCGCTTGCTCGACGCGCGGGAAGGCGAAGTGTCTGCAGCCGAGCACGCCGTGTCATATCAGGGGCGGCCGCCTTGGGCGCGCATCCTCATGCTCTTGGCCGGGCCCGGGGCGAATTTTCTCTTTGCCATCGTTGCCTTCTGGTTGCTATTCCAGATGGGCGTGCCGGGCTTGCGGCCGGTGGTGGGGGAGGTGCGTCCGGGTACGCCGGCGGCGGTGGCAGGACTCCATACGGGCGACGAACTGCTGTCAGTTGCTGGCGAGACGGTACAAACCCGCGAGGGCGCCGTGCTGGGTCTCGTCTCTGGCGTGGTCGATGCCGGGACGGTGTCGCTGCGGGTTCGCGACGCGCGAGGCGGCGAGCGCAGTCTGGAACTGGCCGTGCCTGCTGCGCGCCGATTGGCCGCGACGGAGCCGGGCGGCTGGGCGCAGGCCTTGGGTTTTTCGTTCAGTCGGCCCTTGTTGCCCCCGGTCTTGGGGGAAGTGGTGGCTGGCAAGCCTGCCGCGTTGGCAGGGCTACGCACCGGCGACCGTTTGTTGCGCGTCGGCGATGTGACCGTGGCCGACTTTGCGGACGTAGTCGCGCAGGTCGAGCCGCGCGCCGGGCAGCGGCTGGCGTTTGAATTCGAGCGTGGCGGTGCCCGGCAGACGGTGTTTGTCACGGTGGCCTCGGCGCTGGAAGACGGCGTTACCGTGGGCCGTATTGGGGTCGCTCCCGGCGTGTTCGGCGGGTGGCCGCCAGGCATGGAAACCCTTGAAAAACATGGGTTCTTCGCCGCTCTTCGGCCGGCCTTGGCGGAGACTTGGAGCAAGTCCGTGCTCACCGTGAAGTTCATGTTCCGCATGCTCACCGGTGACGTTTCGGTGAAGAACATTTCGGGTCCGCTGAGCATCGCCACGGCGGCAGGTGTTACAGCACTAGAAGGACCCGGGTACTATCTGCAGTTCCTGGCGGTCATCAGCCTGAGCCTAGCCGTGCTCAATCTGCTGCCTGTCCCGGTGCTCGATGGGGGCCAGGTGGTGTTCCAGCTGGCGGAATGGATGAAGGGGAGCCCGCTCCCTGAGCGGGTGCAGCAGCTTACGCAGCAGGCAGGTATGCTCCTGCTCGCCGTGCTGATGGGCCTGGCGTTCTATAATGACATTGCGCGGCACTTCGGTTAGCCGCGGGAGAAACCGGACATCATGCGTTTGCCTCCGCTGACTGCCAGCCGCGCCCCGCGCGGCCTTCGCCACGCCGTGGCGTTGGCCCTGCTCGCCGGTTCCGGTGCCCCTCTCTGGTCCACGGGCGCCGCCGCCCAAGATGCCATCTCCGCCGATGCGGAATTTACCGTCGCCGACCTCAAGGTAGAAGGCCTGCAGCGTATTGCCGAAGGCACGGTGTTCAACTACCTGCCGGTCGCCATCGGGGACCGCCTCACGCGGGCGAAGACGGATGAAGCCCTGCGTGCTCTGTATGCCACGGGCTTCTTCCGCAATGTGGAACTGCGCCGTGAAGGTGACGCGCTGGTGGTAGTGGTGCAGGAGCGCCCGTCCATCGAGAGCTTCACCATCGATGGCAACAAGGACATCAAGACGGAAGACTTGCAGAAGAGCCTGCGCAATGTGGGCTTGGCCACGGGCAAGACCTTCGACCGCTCGGTGCTGGAAGACGTGACCGGCTACCTCACAGACCAATACTTTGGCCGCGGCAAGTACGCGGTGAAGGTGGATGTGAAGGTCGACGATGTTCCCGGTAACAAGGTGAAGATCGCGATCAAGATCAAGGAAGGAAAGCGCGCACGCATCCGCCAGATCAATATCGTCGGCAACACCGCGTTCACGGACAAGGAAATCCGCGAGGCCTTCGAACTGAAGACCCCGAACTGGCTGAGCTGGTACAAGCAGGACGACCGCTACTCGAAGGAAACGCTCACCGGCGACATCGAGAAGCTGCGTTCGTTCTACATGGACCGCGGCTACGCCAACTTCCAAGTCGATTCGACCCAGGTGTCCATTGCGCCCGCCAAGGACGACATCTTCATCACGATGAACGTGTCGGAAGGCGAGGTTTACAAGGTTGCCGAAGTGAAGATTGCCGGCAATCTGCCGGTGGCTGAAGCGGAACTGCGCAACTTCCTGCTGGTGCAGAAAGGCCAGACCTTCAACCGCAAGCTCATGACGCAGTCGCAGGAACTGCTGAACCTGCGCCTTGGCGCAGACGGCTATGCCTTCGCCAAGATCGAACCGGTGCCCACGCCGGACCCAGACAAGAAGACGGTGAATGTCACCTTCTTCGTGGAGGCGGGCAACCGCGTCTACGTGCGCCATGTGAACTTCCTGAGCACCGAAAGCATCAACGACGTGACGATGCGGCGCGAAATGCGCCAGCTCGAAGGCGCGTGGCTGTCCAACTCCGCAGTGGAGCGTTCCAAGGAACGTCTGCAGCGTCTGCCGTTCGTCGAGAAGGTGGAATTCAAGAATGAACCGGTGCAGGGCACGCCGGACCTCGTCGACGTGAACTTCACGCTGAAGGAGGGTCTGCCGGGGCAGTTCGGTGGTGGCCTCGGCTACTCCGCCTCGCAGAGCCTCATCCTCAACGGCAACTTCACCCACTCGAACTTCCTCGGCACCGGCCAGCGCGTGCAGGCGGAAATCAACGCCGGTAAGTACTCGAAGGTGTACAGCTTCGCCCACACAGACCCCTACACCACTATTGACGGCATCGCCCGCACGGTGTCGGTGGTCTACCGCGATGTCACTCAGTTCGTGTCCGCGGCCTCGGACTTCTCCACGAAGACCGCCACCGCCGCGCTGGAATACGGCTACCCGGTGAGCGAATACCAGTCCTTCCGCTTCGGCATGGCACTGCAGCGCTCGGAACTGCTCACCAGCAGCAACGGCAGCGCACAGCAGGCCATCGACTGGGTACGCCAGAACGGCAAGCCCTACGAGCGCGTCGAAGATTTCGGTGGTGGTTTTGGTTCCGTGCATTTCTACGGCAACCAGTTCAACAGCTACGAACTCACCGCCGGCTGGGCTTACGACACCCGCAACCGCTCCATCTTCGCGGACCGCGGCATGCGTCATTCGATGCAGCTGGGCTATGCGCTGCCCGGCAGCGACGTGCAGTACGCCAACCTGAACTACGACTACCTGCAGTTCGTGCCGCTGTTCGGCCGCTTCACTTTGGCGCTGTCTACGGAACTGGGCTTCGGCCAGGCGTTGGGGGGCACCACCGCGCTGCCGCCGTACAAGAACTTCTTCGGTGGCGGCCCCGACAGCGTGCGCGGTTATCGCGAAAGCCGTTTGGGCCCCAAGGACAGCTTCGGCAACCCGTACGGCGGCAACCTGAAGCTGGTCAGCCGCGTCGAACTGCTCATGCCCACGCCCGAGAAGTTCAAGACCAGCGTGCGCGTGAGCCTGTTCTACGACATTGGCAATATCTTCTCGACGAGCGGCGTCAACTTCGTCGGTCGCGACGGCGTGACGCCGGTCGACTACGGCTTCAGCTTTGGTAAACTCAGGCAATCGGCGGGCATCGCCGCCCAGTGGCTGGCGCCACTCGGCGTGTTCCGCTTCAGTCTGGCCATGCCGCTGAATGCCGAAAAGGGCACTGGCGTCCTGTTCCCGGACGAGAAGGAAACCTTCCAGTTCTCTATCGGCAACGCTTTCTAGCCGGTGGCTGCCGCGGCCCGCGCCGCGGTGGTTGGCCGCTGAACCTCTTATTATTTCCCAAACCAGTAACGGAACCTGCCATGACCCGCGCCAAGCTTTCCCTCGCCACTTCCTTCGCTGCCTTGTTGGCCGTTTCGGCCTTCGCCGCAGCCCCTGCCGTCGCGGCGGACCTCAAGGTCGGCGTGGTCGACCCCGCCCGCCTCGTGCAGGAGTCCCCGCAGGCCAAGACCGCCATCGCGGCGTTGGAAGCGGAATTCGGCCCCAAGCAGCGCCAGCTCGAGCAGGCCGCCAAGGACCTCAAGGCCCGCAAGGACAAGGCCGCCACGCAGGCTGCCACCATGAGCGAAGCCGAGAAGGGCAAGCTCGACCGCGACCTGCGCGACGCCGAGCGTGACCTCACCCGTCGTGCCAACGAGTTTCAGGAGGACGTGAACGTCCGCCGCAACGAAGAACTGTCGCGCGTGCAGCGCGTGGTGCTGCAGGAAGTGGCCAACTATGCCAAGGCCAACGGCTACGACCTCGTGCTGGCGGACGGCGTGCTCTACGCCACCCAGGCGCTCGACGTGACCGGCCCCGTGCTGCAGGCGCTGCAGGCTGCCAAGCCGGCTGCTCCGGCGGCTGCTCCGGCGAAGCCGGCGGCCAAGGCCAACTAAGGCCGGTACAGGCCGGTCTCGGTCGAAGCGGATGCCCACTCTCGGCGAACTGGCTGTCCGCTTCGGCCTTGAACTGCGCGGCGACCCCACCCTTGAGGTGAACGCGGTCGCCACGCTGCAGGACGCGCGCCCCGGCACGCTGTCTTTTCTCGCGAACCCGAAATACCGCAAGTTCCTCGCCACTACCGGCGCTACCGCCGTGGTGGTGGATGCGCGCTCGGCGGCGAGCGCGCCGTGTGCGGTGTTGGTCGCGCCCAATCCCTATGTGGCTTATGCGCGCATGGCGCAGGTGCTGCACCCCGTGCCTGCCGCCGCTCCCGGTTGTCATCCGTCGGCCGTAGTGGACGCCACTGCCAGCATTGCGCCTTCTGCGCATGTGGCGGCGCTGGCTTACGTGGGCCCGCGTGCCGTTATTGGGGAACGCGCCTTCGTCGGTCCCGGATGTGTGGTCGAAGCCGATAGCGTCGTCGGCGAAGACACGCGCCTCGTGGCCCGCGTCACGCTGGGCACGCGCGTTAGGCTGGGCAAGCGCGTCATCCTTCACCCGGGCGTGGTGGTAGGGGGCGACGGCTTTGGTTTGGCGCCCGACAAAGACGGTTGGGTGAAAGTGCCGCAAGTGGGCGGCGTGGTCATCGGCGACGACTGCGAAGTGGGCGCCAATACCACCATCGACCGCGGCGCCATCGAGGACACGGTCCTCGAAGAAGACGTCCGCCTCGACAACCAGATTCAGGTGGGCCA
>CALQLF020000108.1 GCA_943331345.2 Candidatus Planktophila lacus
CGGCGCGGAGTGAAACGGTTGGCACAAGACGAACAGCACCCGGCGACGGGTACTCCAGGGGGCTTGGCGGCCATCCGTGAACGGCTTTCGGCGCTGGACCGGCAATTGCTGGAAATAGCGGCAGAACGACAGCGCCTGTCGGGCGAGGTGGCTCGCATCAAGCGCGCTACCGGCTACCCCACGCGGGACTACGCGCGCGAGCGCGACGTGCTGCTGCGTGCGGCGGACCAAGGCGCGGGGCTGGGTCTGCCGCCTGGCCTCGCAGACGGCCTCATGCGGCTGCTCATTCGCGCTTCGCTCACCACGCAAGAACAAGCGCAGTTGGCCGCGCAGTCCACGGGCACCGGCAAGCGCGCGCTGGTCATTGGTGGGCACGGCAAGCTCGGCGCTTGGTTCGCGGAGTTCCTCGCCTCGCAAGGCTATGCCGTCACCGTAGCGGACCCGAGCCATGCGCCGCGCCATACCGCGCACGCCCATCAGTTCGCTCGCGTAGACCATTGGGAAGAGGCTTGCGCACCGGGTGCAGGGCCCGACCATGACCTCGTGGTAGTGGCTACGCCGTTGTCCGTCACGGCGGAAGTGCTGCAGGCGCTGGCGCTGCGTCCGCCCACGGGCCTGGTATTCGACTTGGGTTCCTTGAAAACGCCGCTGCGCGCCGGTTTACAGGCACTCGTCGCGGCGGGCTGTCGCGTCACTTCCTTGCACCCCATGTTCGGGCCGGACACGGAACTGCTCTCGGGACGCCACTTGGTGTTCATCGACTTGGGGCATGCCGAAGCGCTGGCTGAAGCGCGTGCGCTCTTTGCCGTCACCATGGTCGAACAGCGCGTCATGTCGCTCGATGATCACGACCGCGTCATGGCGTTCGTGCTGGGCTTGTCGCACGCGGTGAACATTGCGTTCTTCACAGCGCTGGCACGCAGTGGTGAAACGGCGCCGCGGCTGGCAGAACTTTCCAGCACCACGTTCGATTCGCAGTTGGACGTGGCAAAGCGCGTGGCGGCAGAAGACCCGGCGCTGTACTACGAGATTCAAGCAGCGAATGCCTACGGTGCGCAAAGCCTCGCGGCTTTATCAGAAGCCGTGGAAGCCTTGCGGGCCAGCGTGGCCACCGCAGACCTCGCCAGCTTCACGGCCTTGATGGATGACGGCCGCGCTTACTTGGAAAGCCGCTTGGCGGCGCCGGGCGTGCCGCGGCCGTGACGGACAGCGTTGCCGCCCTGCAGGAACGATTGGCGGCAACGCAAGCGCAGTTGCAGCAATTTCTGGCCGATGCCAAGCAGAACCAGAAAGCCATGCGCCGCGTGCAGCAACAGGAACTGGAACTGTTGCAGGCTGCTTCGCTGCCGGATTTTTTGCGGCGTGCCACGGCTGGGCTGCAGGCTGCTTACGCACTAGACGCAGTGACGCTCATCGTCGAGGACCCGCACCACGAGGTGCGCCACTTGCTCATTGGCAACGGCGACCACCCGGGCGAGATGCCTGGTGTGTTGTTTGTCGACACGCTCGCGGGGCTGGCGCCGCAGTTGCCGGCGCTGCACCGGCCATGGCTGGGGCGATTCGTGCGGCCCGACCACCAGTTGTTGTTTCCCGGCGTGGAAGGCTTGCAGAGCCTGGCCCTCCTGCCTTTGCGTCGTGGCGAGCGTTCCACCGGCACGCTGAACTTCGCCAGCCGGGTGCCCGACCGCTTCACGCACCAGTTGGCCAGCGATTTCCTTTCGCACTTGGCTGCGGTGGCTTCGGTGTGCCTGGAAAACGCCTGCAACCGTGCACGCGTGTTGAAAAACGGCTTGTCGGATTACCTCACCGGCTGGCACACGCGGCGCTATTTGAATTCACGCTTGCGTGAAGAACTGGCGCGCGCCAAGCGCCGTGGTGGCAGCTTGTCTTGCTTGATGATTGACCTTGACCACTTCAAGGGTATCAACGACACCTACGGCCACTTGGTGGGCGATGAAGTGCTGCGTGAAGTGACCGGCCGCATCGAAAGTCTCATTCGCGTTAGCGACGTGGCCGCGCGTTTTGGTGGCGATGAACTGGCTTTGCTGCTGCCGGATACCGATGCCAACTCGGCACGGGTGTTGGTGCAACGTATTCAGGCGGCCATGACAGCGCCGGTGGAATTCGCTCCGGGCCGCACGGTGGAAGTGACGCTGTCGATGGGCTTGGCAGCGGCGCAGCCAACGCGCGCCGATGTCGACTACAAGGACATGGCGGAGCACTTGCTGGCCGAAGCGGACGCCGCGCTTTACCGCGCGAAGTCCGCGGGCCGTAATCGCTTGGCGGTAGCCGGCGACACCGACCCGGATTTTTCGCGATGACGCGGCACCTGCGTTCTTTGCCATGAAGCAGGACGAGCGTTTGACGCCTATGGCCATGCTGCTGGTGTGCCTGTGCAGCTGGAGCTTGCCGCTGCTCACGGACCCCATGCTGCCGGCGCTGCCGGTGTTGCGTGAGGCATTCGCGGTGCCCATGCCGCGCGTGCAGTTGGTGTTCTCGTTGGGGTTGGCGGCGTTTGCCATCGCGCAGGCCTTCATGGGCTTGTGGGCCGACCGTTACGGGCGTCGCCCGGTGTTGTTGGTGGGCTTCGCCCTGTATGTGTTGGGCGCTGCCTGCGCCGGCCGGGCCAGTTCCTTTGACGAACTGCTGGTGTGGCGCGTGGTGCAGTCTGTTGGCGCTGCCGCCGGCCCGGTGCTCGCGCGCGCCATCGTGCGCGACTTGCTGCCGCCGTCGAAGGCCGCGCGCGCGTTCAGCTTGTTGGGGCTTGGCATGGCGGTGGTGCCGTTGTTCGCGCCCGCTCTCTCTTCAAAGTTGCTGGCCATGTACGGCTGGCCCGGCCCGTTCTACTTTTTCCTGATGTACGGCGTGGCGGTGTGGTGCTTTGTGGCCGTGCGCTACCGCGAAACGCTGCCCCAAAAAGATTTCGCCGCGCTGCAACCGGCACGCTTGTGGGCGGCGTTAAGCGAGATATTGGCGGGCCGTGAACGCGTGGCCGCCTTGGCCACCATCGGCTGCGGCTATTCGGCCATCGTCGTGTACATGTCCACGGCGCCGTTCGTGTTGAAGCAGTGGTTCGGCATTCCGCCGGCGCAGTTGGGGCTGTGGATTACGCTGTCGCTGGTCGGTTTCCCGTTGGGCAGCTTGCTCAGCTTGTGGTTGGTGAAAGGTATTTCCGGCCGCGTTTTGCAGCGCGGCGCTGGGGTGTTCGCGTTGGGCGGCGTACTGCAGTGGGTGCTCTGCGTGGCTTGGCCTGTGCATTCGCCATTCGCATTCGTGTTGCCCATGGCCGTGCTCACGGCGGGCTGGGGCCTGGTGCAGCCGCAGATACAGGCGGTCACTTTGGCCATTGCGCCGGCGCTCGTCGGCCGCGGTTCGGCTTTGCTGGGCGTTATCCAGCTAGGCACCGGCGGCTTGGTGGCGTGGGTAGTGAGCCACTTCGTCGATGGCTCGCCCACCCTCACGGCCACGTTGTTGGCGTTAGGGGGCCTCGGCGCTTTCGGCTGCGCGGCGGCAACCGCCACCCTCAGCCGGCGGGGCGCCTTACTCGCGCGATAACGAGTAGCACCCAAGGCACGCCCAGCAAGGCAGTCAGGGCACCCACAGGCAGCTGGCGCGGTGCCACCACGGTGCGGGCGGCAAGGTCGGCTAGCACCAGCAGCGCACCACCGGCCAACGCACTGGCCGGACCCACCAAACGATGGTCCGTGCCGAGCAGACGCCGCATGGCGTGCGGCACCAGCAGGCCCACGAAACCGATGCTGCCTACCGTGATGACCACCAGCCCCGTCAGGATGCTGGTGACGGCGAAGAGGCCAAGCCGCAGCGGCTGCACCGCCAAGCCGAGCGCACGCGCCTGCAGTTCGCCGCGGGCCAAGACGTTCAGCGGGCGGCCCACGGCCACGGCCAGCGGAATAGCCAGCGCCAGCGCCACCAGCAGCGGCCAAGGCGAAGCGGCCAAGGTCAGGTCGCCCATCAGCCAGAACAGCATGCCGCGCAGCTGTTGTTCTTCGGCCAGCGCCAGCAGCAGGCTCACCAGCGCGCCGGTGCCGGCGGCCACCACCACGCCCGTCAGCAGCAAGCGTTCCGCGGTCCAAGCGCCGCGGCCATGGGCCAAGCCGAACACCAGCGCCGTGGCGCACAGGGCGCCCAAGGCGGCGCTGCCGGCCACCGTGAACCCGGCTGCGCCCAGCACCAGCGCGGCCAGTGCGCCCACCGCGGCGCCACCGGAGACGCCCAGCACGTAGGGGTCCGCCAGCGGGTTGCGCAGCAGGGCCTGCATCCAAACGCCGTTCAGGGCCAGCAGGCCACCCGCCGCAAAGGCGGCCAGCGCGCGGGGCAGGCGGACTTCCAGCAGCAGCAGGCGAGCCAGTTCGCCCGCGGCGCCTTGGCCGTGCCAGAAGTCCTGCCACAGCGCCACGGGCCCGGGGCCGGCGGAACCGATAGACACAGCTACCCCCACAGCCAGAAGGCTGAGCAGCAGCAGTAGGGCGAAAGTGGTGAAGGCGCGGGCGACCATGCGCGCAGGGTAGGGGCAGGCGCGCCCGTTGTACACTGGCAACTACTGGGGGCTGGCTGGCGATGAGCGACTGGATCGACGAAGAAGGGTTCCGGGCGAACGTGGGCATCGTGCTCATGCGCGATGACGGGCGCCTTTTTCTCGGTGGTCGGGCCGGCGGCCGCGGCTGGCAGTTCCCCCAGGGCGGCGTGCGCCTAGGCGAACAACCCGAGGCCGCCGTCCTACGCGAATTGACCGAGGAAGTAGGGCTGGTCCCCGCCGATGTCGACGTGGTGGGCGTCACCCGCGGTTGGCTGCGCTATCGCCTGCCGAAGCAGTACGTGCGCCGCCATTCCCAGCCTTTGTGCATTGGCCAGAAGCAGCGCTGGTTCCTGCTGCGAATGCGCTCCGCCGAGGCGAGCATTCGGTTCGACGCCAGCGACGAGCCGCCCGAATTCGACCGCGGGCGCTGGGTGGACTGGTGGGAGCCGGTGCGCAGCGTGGTTTATTTCAAGCGCGATGTCTACCGGCGCGCGCTGCACGAATTGGCGCCGCTGGTGCACGGTGAAGCCTTGCCGCCCTATCCCAACTGGTGGGGCGAGGCCGAAGCTAAAAGGGCTTCACCACCACAAGGACCACGCAGCCCAGCAGCAGGAGCGTAGGGGCTTCGTTGAACCAGCGGTACCACGGGTCGCTGTGGGTGTTGCGGTCTTCGCGGAACGCCACCACGAGCCGCCAGCACCAGTAGTGGTAGGCATAAAGCAGCGCCACCAGCGCCAGTTTCAGGTGCAGCCAGCCCTGCTGCAGGTACCACGGCTCGCGCACCAGCGTGGCCAAGCCGAAGGCCGTAGTAAGCGCGGCGCCCAGCGTCATCATGATGAACAGCTTGCGCTCCATGGTCTTGAAGCGCGCCGAGCCTTTGGCGTCGCCTTCGGCGAGGGCGGCCACGTGATAAACGAACAGCCGGGGCAGGTAGAACAGGGCCGCGAACCACGTAACCATGAACACGACGTGCAGCGCTTTCAGCCAGAGCATCGCGGCCCCTTGAAAAACCAGTAGATGGCAACATCCTCCCATGTAGCGCCCGGGTGGTAAACTCCGGGCAACCCCAGCAGGACATTCCCATGCAAGACAGTGCCCAGGCCTTTTCCTCCGCTCCCGAAGCGCTGCTTCCTGGCGCGCCGGCGCTCGTGTTCACGGATGCCGCTGCCACCAAGGTGGCCGGGCTCATCGCGGAAGAGGGCAACCCGGCCCTGAGGCTGCGCGTTTTCGTACAGGGCGGCGGCTGCAGCGGCTTCCAGTACGGCTTCTCTTTCGAAGAGCAGGTGGAAGAAGGCGACTTCAGCTTCACCAACCTCGGCGTCACGCTGGTGGTGGACCCCATGTCTTTCCAGTATCTGGCGAACGCGGAAATTGATTACCGCGAAGGGTTGGAAGGCGCGCAGTTCGTCATTCGCAACCCCAACGCCAAGACCACTTGCGGTTGCGGCTCCAGCTTCAGCGCTTAAGGTGGCTGCGCGCAAGCGCCGGGTGCCGCCGGTTCTGGCGGCTGTCGATCTCGGCTCCAATTCTTTCCACATGGTCGTGGCGCGGCACGCGCACGGCCAGCTCGTCATCGTGGACCGCTTGCGTGAAATGGTGCGCCTCGCCGATGGCCTCACCGACGATGGTGGCCTCGACCCGGTAGTGCAGCGCCGCGCGCTGGCGTGCCTCGAGCGCTTCGGCCAGCGCCTGCGCGAAGTGCAGGCCGGCGGGGTGCGCGTGGTGGGCACGAACACGCTGCGCAAGGCCAAGCGCGCGCGTGGCTTTCTGGCCCGTGCTGAAGCAGCGCTGGGCCACCACATTGAAATTATTTCCGGCATCGAAGAAGCGCGCCTCATTCATCTTGGCGTAACGCTCACGTTGCCGCGTATTGCTGGGCGCCGCCTCATCATCGACATCGGCGGTGGCAGCACTGAATGCATCATCGCCAATGGGTTGAAGCCCGTGGCGCTGGAAAGCCTTTACATGGGCTGCGTGGGCACCTCCAACCGCCACTTCGCGCGGGGCCGGGTGTCGGTGAAGCGCTTCGACGCCGCGCTGCTGGCTTGCGCCGTGGAGCTCGAGCCCATCGCCGAGCATTACCGTGCGGTGGGTTGGCAGGAAGCCATTGGTAGTTCTGGCAGCGTGCGGGCCATTGCCTCTGCTGTGCAGGAGTTGGTTCCCTCCAGCGCCCGTTCTGGCGACATCACCCGCGCCGGTCTCGAGCGCCTCGTGGACCATGTCTGTGCCGCGGGCAGTCTGGCAGCCGCCGGCCTGGTCAGCGTCACGCCCGAACGTGCCCCCGTGTTCCTCGGTGGGTTGGCCGTGCTCACAGCCATCTTCCGCACATTAGGTTTGCAGCGCTTGCGCGTTGCCGAAGGGGCGCTACGCGAAGGCGCGCTGTACGAAATGCTGGGGCGCTTGTCCGACGGCGATGCGCGCGAACGCACCGTGGCCAGCATGGCGGCGCGGTTCAACGCCGAGGCGGCCCAAGGCGAACGCGTCGGGAATACCGCCGAACGCTTGCTGAAGAAAGTGGCTGAAGGCTGGAAGCTGGACCTCGAGATGCATGCGCAGTGGCTGCGTTGGGCCGCGGCCTTGCACGAGATTGGCGTGGACATTGCGCACCCCGGCTATCACAAGCACGGCGCCTACTTGCTGGAGCATGCAGACATGCCCGGCTTCACTCGCGAAGAGCAGCAAGTGCTGGCCTGCCTCGTGGGTTCGCATCGGCGCAAGGTGGCTGTCATCCGGCTGACGGAGATGCCGCCGACGCTGCGGCGCCAAGTGCAGCGGCTGGTGGTGGTGTTGCGGCTGGCAGCTGTGCTGCATCGGTCGCGCTCGGCGGCGGCAGTACCGCGCCTTGGCCTCAAAGTAGGCGAGACTTCGCTAGCGGTCACCTTCCCGCGCGGTTGGTTGAAGCGCCATCCGCTCACCGCGAAAGACCTCGAGCAAGAGGTCGATTTTCTGGCGGCCGTCCCATTTCGGCTGCGCTTCAGTTAACTCGGCGCGCGGTAGTGTTCCAGCAGGAAGGCCTGCGCCGTGAACGGCGCTTCGCCAGTCGCCGGCACGGCGCGCACGTAGGTGCCGTCTTCGCGCATCAGCCAAGCGTTGGTGTTGTCCGCCAAGTAAGCGCCGAGGTCACGCAGGATGCGCGCGCGGTGCGTCGGGCGTAGCACAGGCACGGCTGTTTCCACACGCCGGAAGAAGTTGCGGTCCATCCAGTCGGCACTCGACAGGAACAGCTCGGAAGGGTCTTCGCGGCGCACCACTTTGTCATGTTGCCCACCGGCGTGGGGGCCATGGCTGCTGCCATTGGCGAACCACCACACGCGCGAATGTTCCAGGAAGCGGCCTAGCACGGAGCGCACCCGGATGCGGTCGCTTACCCCGGGCAGGCCGGGCCGCAACACGCACACACCACGGATGATGAGGTCAATCTCCACACCGGCGATAGCGGCGGCATACAGCGCACTGATGACCTGCGGTTCCACCAGGGCGTTCATCTTGGCGACGATGCGGCCCGGCATGCCGGCACGTACATTTGCGACCTCTCGTTGAATGCGCATCATCAGCCCTTCGTGCAGCGTGAAGGGGCTATGCAGCAGACGGCGTAAGGTCGGCACCTTCGTCAGGCCCGTCAATTGCATGAAGATGGCATGCACGTCGGCGCCGATATCGTCGTCGTCGGTGAACAGGCTGTAGTCGGTGTAGGTACGCGCAGTGCGGGAGTTGTAGTTGCCCGTACCGAAATGGCAATAACGACGGAGGCGGTCGTTTTCGCGGCGTACCACCATGAGTAGCTTGGCGTGGGTCTTGAAACCCACCACGCCATACATGACGTGGGCGCCGGCTTCTTGCAGCAGCGTCGCCAAGGCGATGTTCGCTGCCTCGTCGAAGCGCGCCATCAGTTCGATCACAACCGTAACGTCCTTGCCGTTGCGCGCTGCGTCCACCAAGCTCTTCACCACTTCGGAGTCGAGTCCGGCGCGGTACAGCGTCTGCTTGATGGCGAGTACATTAGGGTCGCGCGCGGCGGCAACGACGAAGTCCACCACGGCATTGAAAGACTGATACGGATGGTGGACCAGAATGTCCTTCTCGCGAATGGCGTCGAAGGGTTCGTTCTCTTCGCCCTGCAAGCGGTGCGGTAGGCCCGGTGTGTACGTGGGGTACTTCAGTTCCGGCCGGTCCACCAGGTCCACGAGGCCCATCAAGCGGTTCAGGTTCACGGGGCCATGCACGTGGTGCAGGTCGGCGCGGGTGAGCTCGAACTGTGCCAGCAGCACGTCGGTAATTTCTTGGGGCGTGTCGTGCGCCACTTCGAGGCGCACCGCGTCGCCGTAGCGGCGCTGCGCCAGTTCGCCTTCCACAGCGCTGCGCAGGTCGTCTACTTCTTCTTCTTCCACGAACAGGTCGCTGTCGCGCGTCAC
>CALQLF020000109.1 GCA_943331345.2 Candidatus Planktophila lacus
ACAAGCTTCAAATTCCGCTCGAGGTTCTTCAGTACCTCGCGATCCGTCGACGACACCTGCTTCGGCGGAATGCGCGCAATACGCGCCACCACCGCTTCCACCTGTGCCACGTCTACTTCGGCAGGACGTTGGTCCACCGGCTTCAGGCGCAGGTTCGCTCCCGCTTCGTCCATCACGTCGATGGCTTTGTCGGGCAAGTGGCGGTCATTGATGTAGCGAGCAGCCAGCTCCGCGGCGGAACGCAGCGCCTCGTCCTGATACTTCACCCCGTGGTGCTCTTCGTACCGCGCCTTGAGACCCTTCAATATCTCGAAGGATTCCTGCACGGTGGGCTCCACCACATCTATCTTCTGGAAGCGCCGCGCGAGCGCGTGGTCCTTTTCGAAGATGCCGCGATATTCCTGGTAGGTGGTAGAGCCAATACAGCGCAGTTGGCCATTGGCAAGCACGGGCTTGATGAGATTCGAGGCGTCCATGACGCCACCCGAAGCGGCACCCGCACCGATGACGGTGTGGATTTCGTCGATGAAGAGGACGGCGCCCGGTTGCTTGTGCAGTTCCGTGAGCACGCCCTTCAGGCGCTTTTCAAAGTCGCCGCGGTACTTGGTGCCGGCAATGAGCGAGCCCATGTCCAAGGACCAAATGGTGCAGTCAGAAAGCACATCCGGCACTTTGCCTTCGGTGATGAGACGCGCGAGGCCTTCGGCAATAGCCGTTTTGCCCACGCCCGCCTCGCCCACGTAGAGCGGGTTGTTCTTGCGGCGACGGCAGAGAATTTCGATGGTGCGCTCCACCTCAAGCTGACGCCCGATGAGCGGGTCGATACGGCCTTCGGAGGCGAGCTTGTTGAGGTTGGAGCAGTATTTCTCGAGAGCGTTACCGCCCTCCGCGCCCTCCTTCTCGCCGTCGGCGGCCGGCGTTTCGTCCTTCTCCGCCGGCTCTTCCTTTAGCTTGGAAAGACCATGCGAGACATAGTTGACGATATCGAGGCGCGCGATGTCCTGCTGGCTCAGCAGGAACGCCGCATGCGACTGCTTTTCGCTGAAGATGGCGATGAGCACATTGGCCACGCCCACTTCCTTGCGACCGCTGGACTGCACATGGAACACAGCCCGTTGCAGCACCCGCTGGAACCCCAGCGTCGGCTGCACTTCGCGCTCGTCATCTTCGGGTAGGCGTGGCGTGCCATCCGCGATGAACTGTTCCAAGTCCTTCTTGAGTTTGACGAGGTCCGCACCGCAGGCGCGCAGCACCTCGCGCACCTTGGGGGTGTCGAGAATGGCCAGCAGCAGGTGTTCCACGGTCATGTATTCATGCCGGGCCTCACGCGCTGCTTGGAAGGCTTCGTTCAGGCAGTATTCGAGTTCACTGGAAAGCACTGTTCAGTCCGCCTCTTCCATAGTGCACAACAGCGGATGCTGGTGCTGACGGGCGTAGGCAGTCACCTGCGCCACCTTCGTTTCGGCAATTTCATAGGTAAAGGAGCCACAGACTCCTTTGCCATTGGTATGCACCTCGAGCATCACGCGCGTTGCCCGGATACGGTCCAGACCGAAAATACGCTGCAACACGTCGACCACAAACTCCATGGGAGTGTAGTCGTCGTTCAGCAGCAGGACGTGATAGCGCGAGGGGCGCTTCAGTTGGGGCGCGGCTTCCTCGACCACCAATCCACCACCCGGTTCTTCACCGATGGGGCGTTGGGGAGGGTCGGCAGGGCCGGCATGCAGGGGATAGAGATTCACCCGTCCTTTATAGGGCCGCCCCACCCCGATGACAAGGTCGGATTCAGTACTGGACACCCACGAAGTGGCTAACCTGCTGCCCCGCAGCGAATTTTGTGAACAGCCCCCCTAAAAAACCCTACAACTTCGCTTATTTCCTTGAGCCTTTTCCCTCGCGCCCCGTATTATGTAGAGATGCAGGAAAGCGCTCGATGAAGCTCGCATTTGCCGGTGCCGCCGGAACCCGAGTAACCGGCTGGGTGGAAGGTCGTGGCCCCCTGTTGGCCTCCGTTCCGTTGGCGCTCGGTGTGGCGTTCCTTGCCGCCCGCATTGTGCTCGGCTTCCTGGCCGCACAGCCCGGCAAGGACCAAGCCCAAATAGCGAACGTCGCCCTGCCCGCCATCACCGGTGCCACGTCCGGTGGAATTGATGCGGGCAGCATCGCCAACGCCCACCTGTTCGGCATTGCCGGTGCCCCGGGCGGCGCCGATGCGTCCGGCGCTGCACAGTCCGCCTCAAACCTAGTGCTGGCGGGCACCATCGCCTACCGGGACCCGGGCCTTGGCTTTGCCATCTTGGGTGAATCCGCCGAGGCCGCGAAGTTCTACCGCATCGGCGACGCGGTTCCCGGCGGAGCGAAGCTGCGGGCCGTCTATGCGGACCGCGTGGAGTTGGACGCCAACGGTTCAGTACAAACGCTAGCCCTGCCGCGGCAGTCGCTGGCAGGCATCGGCATGTCGGCAGCCCCCTTGCCGATGGCCGCGGCGCCAGTCTCCATGCCGTCGTTCCCGAACCGGCCGGCGGGCTTGCCCACCGTCAACCGCGCCATGGCAGACGACCCGGCCTTCGTCGCCGAAATCATCCGCCCGACCCCGGTGCTGATGGACGGACAGTTGCAGGGCTTCCGGGTCTACCCCGGCCGTGACCGCGCCGCCTTCGGTAGCCTCGGTCTCCAGCCCGGCGACATGATTACGCAGGTGAACGGCTCGCCGCTCACCGACCCCGCCCGCGGCCTGTCGGCCATCACCGGCCTCCAGCCGGGCGACCGGGTTAATGTCACGGTCTCGCGTAACGGCGTTACCCGCGATGTCACCATCGAAGCCAACCAGTTGGCCAAAGCGGCCAACTCGGCTGCACCGCCTCCGGAGCCCACCGAATGACGGGGCTGGCGCTGAGCGAAGCTCTGCCGCTGGCGGCCCCGTGGGCGCGCGCGCCACGAGACGGTCATACGGAACGCATACACTCGGGCCTCTCGAGGTCCCCCCTGATGCGCCTGAAATTACCCACCCTACCCAAGATTGACGTAGCCACCCTGCGGGCCAATGCGCCCAGCGTGGTGACTGGCATTTTGGTCCTCGCGCTGACGGTGACAGGCGTTCAGCTCGGCCGCAGTGCCCTCGGCTGGTGGCACGAGGCGCACACCTCTGGCGCCAATCCGCTCCCCACCGTCTCCGCCGCTACGGCACCTGTGGTCGATGCTGGCGCTATCGCCGATGCACACTTGTTCGGCAGCGCGGTCGCCGGCTCCGTAGCTGCCGCACCTGTTTCTGCAGTTCCGCTGGTTCTGGTCGGAACGATAGCCTTTGAAAACCCAGCGGCTGGTTTCGCCATCATTGGCGAATCGGCGGCAGCGGCACGTTTCGTCCGTGCCGGCGGTGCGATCTTGGCCGGAACCACTCTGGTCTCGGTATTTCGCGACCGGGTGATGGTGGAACGCGGCGGTACGCTGCAAGCCGTCATCCTGCCGCGCGAACTTCCGCCGGGAATGTTTGTCGAGAACACCAGCGACCCCTCGATCGCTAGCGACGGCTCAGCGACGCCCGTGAACCTCACTTTGGGCAGTGGCGCCAACGGGCGTCGACGCAATAAGCGACAGGCCGCGGAAGAAAGCCGGGCCATGTACGAATTCCCGCCGGAATTGGGACGCGCCGCCCAACTCAGCACCGTCATCGTCGACGGCAGGCTTCGCGGGTACAAACTCGAACCCGGCAAAGATCCGGCGGTGTTCAAAGCCCTCGGCATGCAGAGCGGCGACGTCATCATTGCCATCAACACTTTACCGGTTTGGCATCCCGAAGCGCGACTAGCACTGGCCAACGCAATGTTGCCCGGCAACGAGGTCGAGATCGCGGTAGCTCGCGGCACGGGCTATACAGAACTCACCGTAGACGGCAAGCGACTCGCCGGCATGACCCTGAGCGACTACAACCCGTTGGCTAAACGTCCGGGCAAAGCGCCCAGACCCACCAAATGAAAACTTCGGGCAATGGCCCCGGACAAGACCCCATGAAGCAAACTCTCCCTGCCCGTCTTCTCACGTTGTCGTTGGCGCTTGGCGCCACGCTGGCTGCCGGCCCCGGGCTAGTGCCTGTCGCTGCTGCACAAGAGCCTGGCGCACCTGCGGCAGCCACGCCCGCCGTCAACCCGACCATTACCCCGGCCGCCCCCACGGGCAACCGCTCCAACGGCCCGCTCATCACGCCGAACTACAAAGACGCGGACCTCGGCCAGATCGTCGAAGCGGTAAGCCAAGTCACGGGCAAGAATTTCATTATCGACCCGCGCGCCAAGGCGCAGGTGACGATGCTCTCCGCCACGCCCATGTCGCCGGAAGCGTTCTACGAGGCCTTCCTGTCCATCCTGCAGGTGCATGGCTTCGTGGCCGTGCCTTCGGGGCGCGTGTGGAAAATCATTCCGGACGCCAACGCACGGCAGGTTCCCGCGAACGACCTGCCCGACAAAGTCAGCAGCACCTCCGATGAAATCGTCACGCAGGTCCTGCAGGTGCGGAACGTCAGTGCCGCGCAGTTGGTGCCCATCCTGCGTCCGCTCATTCCGCAGTACGGCCATCTGGCCGCCTACCCGTCTTCGAATATCCTCATCATCTCCGACCGCGCTAACAACGTGAACCGGCTCACCCGGATCATCAAGCGCATCGACCAAGGTGGCGATGAAGACATAGACGTCATCCGCCTCGAGCATGCTTCGGCCGCCGAAGTAGTGCGCGTAGTGAACTCGCTCGCCGCTGCGCAAGCCGGCGCCGAAGGCGGTGGCGTGAAGCTCGTGGCGGACGAACGCACCAACAGCGTTCTGCTTAGCGGCGAAAGCGGCCAGCGCTTGCGCCTGAAGGCCTTGGTGGCGCACCTCGACACGCCGCTCGAAGCCGGTGGCGACACGCAAGTGCGCTATCTGCGTTATTCCGATGCAGAAAAGATTGCAGTGAAGCTGAAAGAACAGCTAAACGGCCTGCAGTCTTCAGGTGGCGGCACGCCTTCAGGCCCCTCGGCCAGTCGTGGCGAAGGCGGCACCACCATTTGGGCCGACCCTGAAACCAATGCTTTGGTGGTCACCGCGCCGCCGAAGATCATGCGTTCGCTCATGTCCGTGGTGGACCGTCTCGACATTCGTCGCGCCCAAGTGCTGGTGGAAGCCATCATCGTCGAAGTGTCCGGCGAAAAGAACGTCGACCTCGGCGTCAACTGGGTGTTGGATGGTTCCGCAGACAATATAGCGGCCGGTGGCTTCGTCTCGCCCATCGGCGGCACTAGCATTGGCGACGTCATCCGCGCCGCACAAAACCCCTCCGCCATTACGAGCGTACCTTCGGGCTTCACCGTCGGCATCGGCCGTTTAAAGGGCAATGGCACGAACTTCGGTGCCATTTTGCGTGCTCTCCGCGGCGATGCCCGTACCAACATCATCTCTACGCCGTCCATCATCACGCTGGACAACCAGGAAGCCCAAATCAAGGTGGCGCAGGAAGTGCCGTTCATCACTGGCCAGTTCACCAACACTGGCAGCGGCGGCAGCAACGGCTCCGTGAACCCCTTCCAGACCATCCAGCGTCAGGAAGTGGGCACCATCCTGAAGGTCACGCCGCAGATTACCGACGACGGCACTATCGTGATGAAGATTGAACAGGAAGCCAGCAGTCTGGCGGCCTCCTCCGCAGGCGCGGCAGACCTCATCACCAACAAGCGCACCATCAGCACCAAGGTGCTGGCGGATGACGGCGAAGTCATCGTGCTGGGCGGCCTCATCTCGGACAGCCTCACGGACGGCGAGCAGCGCGTTCCCTATCTCGGCCGCGTACCTTTGCTGGGCGAACTGTTCCGCACGCGCAACGCCAAGAAGAACAAGACCAACCTCATGGTCTTCATCCGTCCCAAAATTCTCATGGACGGCGACCAGGTAGCGGCGGAAACGGAGGCCAAGTACAACTATCTGCGCGGCATCCAGACCGGTCGCACCAAAGGCCGTGCGCCCATGTTGCCGGGCGAACGCCAACCGACACTCCCCGCCATGGAACAACTGTCGCCGCCCGCTGCACCTACCAAGCCCGCAGCACCGGCAACGGCAGCAGCGCCCGCAACGGTAACAGCGCCGGTGGCGAACGAAGTGCCGGCGGTGCAGAAGCCGTGAGCGAGGCCATAGTACTCAGCGCGCTACCGCCGGCTGCGCGTCTGTCCTTCACCTTCGCCAAGCGGCACGGTGTGCTAGTGCGCGGGTTCGATGGCGACGATGCGTTAGTCACTTGCCGCGAAGGCGCGGACCCACGTGGCATTGCCGAGGTTCGTCGTCATCTGGGCCGGCGTCTGCGTCTGGAGCGCGTTCCTGCCGATACCTTCGATGAGATGCTGCAGAAGGCCTACGAGGCTGGTACCGAAGCGGCCATGGAAGCGGCGGAAGGCCTCGAGGGCGACACCAACCTCACACTGCTCGCCGAAGAACTCCCCGAGCCTTCTGACCTGCTCGAGAGCGAAGACGACGCGCCCATCATCCGGTTGCTGAATGCCGTGCTGACGCAAGCCGTCAAAGAAAACGCCTCGGACATTCACATCGAGCCCTACGAAAACCGCCTCGTGGTGCGCTTCCGCGTCGACGGCGTGTTGCGTGAGGTGCTCGTGTCGCGCCGTGCGCTGTCGCCGCTCGTAGTGTCGCGTATCAAGGTCATGTCGAAGCTCGACATCGCCGAAAAGCGCCTGCCGCAAGACGGTCGCATCAGCCTGCGCATTGCCGGCCGCCCGGTAGACGTTCGTGTCTCCACCATTCCCGCCGGCCATGGCGAACGCGTGGTGCTGCGCTTGCTGGACAAGCAGGCCGGTCGCCTCGACCTCACCGCGCTCGGCATGCATCCGCAAACGCGCGAACGCTACGACGAACTGCTGCACAAGCCCTACGGCATCATCCTCGTCACCGGCCCCACCGGCTCCGGTAAAACCACCTCGCTCTATGCGGGCTTGGAAAAATTGAACGACAACTCGCGGAACATCCTCACCGTCGAGGACCCGATCGAGTACTACATCGACGGTATTGGTCAGACGCAGGTGAACACGAAGGTCGACATGACCTTCGCGCGCGGCTTGCGCGCCATCCTCCGTCAGGACCCGGACGTGGTGATGGTCGGTGAAATCCGCGACCTCGAAACCGCACAGATTGCCGTGCAGGCCTCGCTCACGGGTCACTTGGTGCTGTCCACCTTGCACACCAACACGGCCGTCGGCGCCATCACGCGCTTACGGGACATGGGCGTCGAACCGTTCTTGTTGTCTTCCACGCTGCTAGGCGTGGTGGCGCAGCGCCTCGTTCGCACCTTGAACCCAGCTACGCGCGTGCCGTACACCGCCGGTGAATACGAACGCCGCCTGCTGAACGTGCCCGCTGAAGACGGCGCGCCTACGCTCTATCACCCGGGTGCAGAGGTGGGCTACAAGGGCCGCACCGGCATCTACGAACTCACCCTGGTCGATGAGCAAATGCGAACGCTCATCCACGACGGCGCCGGCGAACAGGAACTGGAGCGTCATGCCCGTACGCTAACGCCGGGTATCCGCGATGACGGCCGCAACAAAGTGCTGGCTGGCGTGACTACCGTCGAGGAAGTCCTGCGCGTCACTCGCGAGGACTAACCACCACCCATGCCCGCCTTCGAATATTCGGCTCTCGACAATGCCGGCCGCGCCCACAAGGGCGTGCTCGAAGGCGAAACCGCGCGCCAAGTGCGTCAGCAGCTCCGCGAACGTGGGCTGCTGCCCACGACCGTGCAGGAAGTGGAACGCAAGGAAGCCGCCCGTGGCAAGGGCAGCCTCGGCTCCAGTCGCGGCATTTCTGCTGGCGACCTCGCCATGCTGACACGCCAACTGGCCACGCTGGCCCGCGCCGGTCTGCCGTTGGAAGAAGCGCTGTTGGCGGTATCGCAACAAACCGAAAAGCCGCGCGTTCGCAACATTGTTGCCGGGGTTCGCGCCCGCGTCATGGAAGGCCGCAGCCTCGCCGATTCGCTCGGCGCCTTTCCGCAGTCGTTCCCCGACATCTACCGCGCCACCGTGGCAGCGGGCGAACAATCCGGTCGTCTCGACCCGGTGCTGGAGCGCTTGGCGGAATACACCGAAAGCCGGCAGATCACCGAGTCGCAAATCCGCAATGCGATGGTCTACCCCACGCTACTGGTCATCGTTTCCTCGGTCATCGTCACCGTGCTCATGCTGAAGGTGGTGCCGGAAGTGGTGAACGTGTTCCGCACGGGGCACCAAGAACTGCCCTTCGCCACGCGGTTTCTCATCGGCTTCAGCGATTTGTTCCGCGCTTGGTGGTGGGCCATCTTCGCTGGCATCGGCGGCAGCGTTTGGGGCTTCCGTCGTTGGCTGCAAGACCCGGCAGCACGGCGCCGCTTCGACACTTGGGTGCTCACCCTGCCGCTTATTGGTCGCGTGGCGCGTGGCGTCAATGCTGCCCGCTTCGCTCGCACCTTGTCCACGCTCACTTCCAGCGCGGTGCCCGTGCTCGACGCCATGCGTATCGCTGGTGAAGTGGTAGCGAACGTGCCCATGCGCGAGGCCGTGGCAGAAGCCGCCGTGCGCGTGCGTGAAGGCGCACCCATCGCCCGCTCGCTGGCACACCGCAAACTGTTTCCGCCCATGCTCATCCACCTTATCGCCAGCGGCGAAACCAGCGGCGAACTCGACACCATGCTGGAGCGTGCCGCCACGAACCAGGAACGCGAGATGAACGACCTCATCACCACGGCCGTAGGCATCCTGGGCCCGGTGATGATTCTGTTCATGGGCGCCTTCGTGTTGTTCATCGTCATCGCGTTGCTGCTGCCCATCTTCCAGCTGAACACGCTGGTGCATTGAGCCCACCCGTCAAGGCGTGGCTCCAGCCCGGCTCACCCAACCGGCTCCCTCAACCGGCTCC
>CALQLF020000110.1 GCA_943331345.2 Candidatus Planktophila lacus
ATGCATCTCTTTGACACTGCCATCCGCCTCGAACCTATCGACGCAGACACCTATCGAGCGCACACCAGCGCTCCTTACGCGAACCAAATCGGGCCCTTCGGGGGTATTACCGCCGCCACCCTGCTGAACGCGGTGCTGCAGCACCCGCAGCGTATTGGCATTCCGGTCACGCTCACCGTGAACTACGCTGCGGCCATGGCCGCTGGCGAATACACGGTGGTAGCTCGCGCGGTAAGAACTGGCCGTTCGACGCAGCACTGGATAGTGGAGGCCAGCCAAGCGGGTGCGGTGGTGACGACTGCGACCGCCGTGACAGCTGTGCGTCGCGAGACGTGGTGCGGTAGTTGCACTACACCGCCGCGTGGTCTACCACCGCCAGAATCCATCGCGCGTCTTGAGGGGCCCGGTGCCCCGATTTGGTTCGGTAACTACGACATGCGGTCCATCTACGGCGGTTACCCAGCGGTGGAAAATCTGCCGGACCAGCCCGTGGAGGTGCGTGCAGAAGATTCCCGCTCTGCGGGTTGGCTACGCGACTACCCCGGGCGGCCGCTGGACTTCGCCAGCCTCGCGGCGCTCTGTGATGCGTTTTATCCGCGCGTGTTTGTGAAGCGTCGTGCCGTCATGCCGACCAGCACCATTTCGCTCACGGTGTACTTTCACGCGGACGAAGCGATGCTCGCCGCACAGGGCGAGCAGTTTCTACTCGGGGTCGCGGAAGGCATCCATTATCGGCACGGCTTTTTCGACCAACGTGCCGAACTCTGGGGTGCTGGCGAGCAGTTGCTCGCCAGCACCCATCAGGTGATGTTCTTCCGCGACTGAGTCTTTACAGGCGATGCAGGGCGCAGAGCTTGTTGCCGTCCGGGTCGCGCAGGTAAGCCAGATAGAGGGAACCGGAAGGCCCGTTGCGAACGCCCGGCGGGTCTTCGCACGCCGTGCCACCTGCTGCGAGCCCGGCTGCATGCCAAGCATCGGCCAGCGCAGGGCTAGCCGCCGCGAAGCCGATGGTGCTGCCATTGCCTATGCTGGCCGGTTCACCATTGATGGGCTTGCTGACGGCGAAGACGCCGGTTTCCGTGCGATAGAACACGCGGTTGCCGTTGAACACACCTGGCGAAACGCCCAGTGCGCCAAGTGCCGCGTCGTAGAACGTCTTGGCGCGGTCGAGGTCATTCGTACCAATCATGATGTGCGAAAACATGTGTGCTCCTTGAAGGGCAGCTTGTGGGGCGAGTATGCGGTGCTGTTCCGTACTGGAATGTCAGAGAGTGTAACTGGGGTGCAATGCGGTGTGGGTTGCGTGTACTCTTCGCAGTATGACGCCCCCTAATGTTTTCTCGAATGCTGCCCTTCGTCTGCGCCGCGTTTTAGCGCTGCTGCTTGGGGTGTTGGTTTTGGGCTGTGCCCTTCAGCCGAGCATGGCTGCGGGGGTGCGTGCTGAGAAGGCCCACACCACCGCCACGCCCCATCGGCACAAGCAGCATAAATCCACACCCGGCACGCAGGGCCGCATTCACCGTCGTCCAAAGTCGAACGCACCCGTGGTGTCGCAAGCGGCGCCCAGTGCCGCTGAAACGGGCAGGCCACGTAGTGCAGGACGCCCGGACGTACGAGCCGGTTCCTACATGGTGTTGGACGAGCAGGGCGCGCAGGTGCTGGCTGCCAGCCATGAGGACAAGCCGGCGCCCATCGCGTCCATTACGAAGCTGATGACCGCGATCGTGGTGCTTGAAGCCGCTCAGCCTTTGGATGAATCCATCACCATCGGCCCGGAAGAAGTTCGAGGGACCCGAGGTAGTGCTTCGCGGCTTGCGTCTGGCACCACTCTCACGCGCGGTGAACTGCTGCGTCTGGCGCTGATGTCTTCCGAGAACCGCGCAGCGTTCTCCCTCTGCACGCACTATCCCGGCGGCAAGCAACCCTGCATAGCCGCGATGAATGCCAAAGCGCAAGCCTTGGGCATGCGCACCACGCGGTTCGTGGAGCCCACGGGTTTGTCACCGCAGAACGTTGCCAGTCCGCGCGATTTGTCGAAACTGGTGTTGGCCGCGTCCGCCAACCCGCATATTGCCGACTTTTCCACCACGCCCAAGTACACCGTTACCTTGCGTCGCCAGCAGGCGGAGTTTCACAACACCAACCCGCTCGTGAAGAGCCGGGCTTGGGAAATTGGCCTGCAGAAAACCGGCTACATCGCTGAGGCAGGCCGCTGTCTGGTCATGCGTACGGTCATCGATGGGCGCGACGTCATCATCGTGCTTATGAACTCTTGGGGCACGCAAACGCGCTTCGCCGACGCCCGGCGTATTCGTACTTGGATCGAGAAGCGTCGGCCGGGTCTGCCCGCCTAGCGGTAGGCGAGTGGCGGATGGGCTGGGGTGCCCCCGCGTGGACCTTGCAGGGATTATGGAAAATCGCTGATTCCCTGATTTGAGGTCGGGTTATCTTCCTGACCTCGCATAATTTCTACACGGAAACCCTCCATGCGCTTGTCTCGTCTGTCGGCCTCTTTTTTCGGTACATTGTCCCTTGCGGCGATCACGGTAAGTAGCGCGGCTGCACCCCCTACGCCCGCTGAATGGGCGGCCCTCCGAGACCGTGCTGTGGCACTTATCAACAAGTTCCCAGCGGCTACGCTGACGGGCGCGGACCACGCCTATGTACTGGAAGACGCCATCACGGATACCGACGGTTCCGGGCACGCGCGTCTAAGCCGCACTTATCGTGGGCTGCGAGTCATTGGTGGAGACCTGGTGGTCCATTCGGACCGCTTGGGCAATTTCCGCAACAGTTCGCAGACCTTGCAGCGCTTCATCAATGTACCGCGCGCTCCTGGTATCAGTGCTGCGACGGCGGGGGTGGTGGCGCAGACCTTCTTCGCCGGAATCGCCAGTGGCAACGCGCCGGAGTTGGTGGTTTTTGCGCGCAGCGAACTGCCTGAACTCGCGTTCGATGTACGCCTTTCCAGTGTGAAGGCTGATGGCACGCCGAGTGACCGTCACGTCATCATCAACGCCCGGACGGGTGCGCTGATGGAGACTTGGGACGACGTGCAGACCGCGCCCGCGGCGGGTAGCGGCAACGGCTTTTTCAGTGGCGTTGTGGGTCTTTCCACGAATTCTCTGACCGCCACCAGTTTTGAGCTGCGTGACATGACGCGTGGTGGGCAATACACGCTGGATATGCAGAACAAAGCGGATACGACGATCTTGGGGATTGTTATCAGGAAGGCGGCTAACGGCCCCATCTTCAAGGACACGGACAATGTGTGGGGAACCGGCGCTTTAGCCGACCGTGCTTCCGTGGCGGTGGATGCCCAGTACGGCACGGCCGTGACCTGGGATTACTACAAGCTGGTGCATGGCCGTAATGGCATCAAAAATAATGGCGTTGGTGCTTACAACCGCGTGCACTACGGCACCAAGTACAACAACGCTTACTGGCAGGACAGTTGTTTCTGCATGACCTACGGCGATGGCGACGGCACCACTTTCAATCCTTTCGATTCGCTCGATGTCGCCGGGCACGAAATGTCGCACGGCCTGACCGCCGCTACGGCCAAGCTGGTTTACTCCGGTGAGTCCGGTGGCTTGAACGAAGCCAATAGCGATATCTTCGGGACGGCAGTGGAGTTTTACGCGAACAACGCAAAGCAGCCTGGCAACTACCTCATTGGCGAAAAACTCTACAAGGCTGCGGGCAAGAGCCTTCGCTCGATGGTTCAGCCTTCCTCGGATGGCGTTTCTGTAGATTGCTACTACGCTGGTGTCGGAAGCCTCGACGTTCACTACAGTTCTGGCATTGCCAACCATTTCTTCTACTTGCTGGCCGAAGGCTCCGCGCCTAACGCCTATGCTGCCAGCGGTAGCAAGGTCTGTGCGGTCGGGGACACCCGCGTTGCCAGCGGCAATGGTGCAGCCGTCACCGGTATCGGTCGTGCCAACGCGGAGAAAATCTGGTTCCGCGCGCTGACGGTGTACATGACGTCTTCTACCAACTATGCGGGCGCCCGCGTGGCAACGGTAAACGCTGCCAACGATCTCTACGGCTCCGGTTCCCCGGAAGCTTCGGCGGTGGCTGCGGCATGGGCCGCGGTGCTGGTGAACTGACTTTGCTGTTTCGACAGGACGCAGGCGGTGGCTTGCGCTCTGCCTACTTCGGTAAACACGCAATACGTCTCGCGGTTTTATGGCGCAGACTGGGTCTCACTATCCGAACAGGAGACCTGTCATGAAGAAGAATGTCGGTTTGGTAGACCGTGTTGCCCGAATCGTTGCCGGGCTGGCGCTGATGGCTTTGGCAGCCACGGGCCAAGTAGGCGCTTGGGGATGGCTTGGGGCCGTGGTGTTGGCCACCGGCGTGTTCAGCTTTTGCGGGCTCTATACCGTGCTGGGCATCAACACTTGCCCTATCGACAAGAGTGCCAAAAAAGCGTGACGGCTTACGGCGGCGCTACTCTTAAGTAGTTCCGCCGCTGGTTCCCTACGCGGTCTGGGCTCCTGGTCGCGTCCGGTAGAACGTCATGGGTTGCTCGCGCATTTGCCGCAGCACGTTCGGGCGCATGGCGCCCACGACATGCATCTCGCAGGGCTTGCAGTCGAAGCGCAGGGTGAGCGTTTCATCACCATGCTGCAGCACCAGTGGGTCGGCGCGTACCGTTCCCTGAACACCCGTGACGCCCTTGGTTTGCTTCGGGCATAGGCTCAAGCTGAAGCGCACGCAGTGCTTCGTAATCATGAGGCTGACTTCGCCCAGCTTCTCGTGGCTTTCATAGGCGGGCTCCACCACCTTCACACCATGCTTGGCGTAGAACGCGGCAGCCTTGCCGTTGTAGACGTTGGCCAGATAGGTGAGAGTGTCTTCCGGGTAAATGGCGGGCGGTTCTGCAGGCTTGGCGCGCGGCAGGCGCTCGAAGCCCTGGGTACGGGCCTCGTCCAGCGCGGCCACCGCATCGCGACGCAGGGCATTCAGTAGCGACACCGGCACGAACCAGGCGGCTTCTGCCGGCAGGTGAACGTCACGCGCTACATAGTCCGTGGTGCCGAGGCGGGTGAGCTGGTCTTGTAGTGTTTGCGCTGCACGGTCGGGGTCCCGCGCGGGTTCCAGCGTTCGCTCCACGCGTGCCGAACCGGCGAAGCCGTCCTCGTCGATGAGCGTTAGCTCCAAGCCCGAAAGTTGCCCGTTTTCCTGCCAGGGCGTCAGCATGACATCCACGGCAATCTTCCGTTCTGCCGAAGGCTTCGCCAGCAAGCGCTCCCAGGCCATGTCGCGGTTGCGATGAAGGGCTGTGTTTTTGCGCAGGTCCTTCAGGTCTTTGGTGCCATGAGCGCCGGGGCGTGCCGCGAGGTTGGGCTCTACGCGCCAGAGGTTCGGGGAAACCACCTCCACGGTATTCACCTGCACGCCTTGCAGTTCGCCCTGCAGGTCACGCCAGGTGATGGAATCGCCGTTGTTCAGCGTGGCACCGCTTTCGCTCGTGTCGACATCAAAGTGAGTGCCCGTCATCGCAGCCACGTGGCCAAGGCTAAGGCCTGCGTGCTTCGGGGTATCGAAAGCACCGATATCTTGCTGTCGCCCGTTCACGAAGTAGTCTGTGCCACCGCGGTTGAACCCTTGCTCGGGCTCCGGCGTGAACGTAAACGTGCAGCGGCCGCTACTGCCCCGAGCATATTCCGGGCGGCGCTCGAGCAGTGCATCGAGCAACTGTCGGTAGTGCGCGGTGACATTCTTCACCGTCGCCATGTCCTTATAGCGCCCTTCAATCTTGAAGCTGCGAATGCCAGCATCTGCCAGTGCTTCAAGGTTTTCGCTCTGGTCGTTGTCCTTCACGCTCAGCACGTGCTGGTCGTGCGCCACGATGCGCCCGAGGCCGTCCTTCACCGTGTACGGCAAGCGGCATTCTTGCGAGCAGTTGCCGCGGTTGGCGCTGCGGCCGGTGTGCGCATGGCTAATGAAGCACTGGCCGCTGTAGGCCACGCACAGCGCACCGTGGATGAAGAACTCGAGTTCCGCTTCCTGCACTTCCGCGGCGATGGCGCGGATTTGCTGCAGGGTGAGTTCGCGTGCCAGTACCAGCTTCGAGAGCCCGGCATCCTGCAGGAACCGCGCCTTCTCTGGGGTGCGAATGTCGGTTTGGGTGCTGGCATGCAACTGGATGGGCGGCAGGTCCAGTTCCAGCAGGCCCATGTCTTGAACAATCAGGGCATCCACGCCGGCTTCGTAGAGTTGCCAGGCTTGGCGCCGCGCCGGTTCCAGTTCGTCATCCCGCAGGATGGTGTTCATCGCCACGAAGATGCGGGCCCGGAAGCGATGGGCGTGCTTAGCCAAGCGCGCAATTTCTGCTACCGGGTTGCCCGCCTTGTCGCGGGCGCCCATGGCAGGGCCGCCAATGTAGACGGCGTCCGCGCCATGGTTGACAGCCTCGATGCCGATATCGGCATCTCGGGCGGGGGAGAGCAGTTCCAGGTGCGAGTGCCTGGTGGGCAGTCGTTCAGTCACTTGCCGTCCACGGAAAACACCAGCAGTAAGTTGCCCGGAGAGTGGCTGTAGAGCCCATAGCCGGAATTCACCACCAGATAACCATCGCCGACCGCCGGCCCGGCACCACTCATGCTGCCACCACCCGTTAACAGTCCGTTGGTGGTGTTCACTTTGGTCTTCGTGTCGAACTCCCAGAGCAAGGCGCCGGTAGCGCCTTCGTAGGCACGAACCCAACCGTCGAGATGGGCTGCGAACACTGCGCCGGGGATGGCCGTTACCGCTGAGGAAATACCCGGGTCGCAGAATTTCAGGTCCGGCGGGCAGACGTTCTTCTGCACATGACTCCAGAGCACTTTGCCATTCGTGGCGTCGACGGCGTGGATGCCCGGGCGTGCGGCCTTCGGGTCCAGCACGTCGCCGTTCTGGGTATCGTTCATGTCGTTGATGGGCACGTAGACACGCGTGCCTTCTGCGGCCATGCCGAAATGCACACCACCCTGAATGCTGCCGCGGCCTACTCGCGCGGACCACAGCAGCTTGCCGTTCTGGTCAGGGTCCAAGCCGTAAACGCTACCGTCCTTGTGTCCGGTGGCCAGTACCTGCTTGCCGTTCCCGAGGTCTACCAAAATCATGCTGGCGCCGTGGTCGAAGTCCGGGCCGCGTTCCTTGGGGCAGTTAGGGTTATTGGTCATCATGCACGCGACGTTCCAGGCGTCGTCCTTCGTGCTCTGGCGCTGCCAGCGGCGTTGCCCCGTTTGCAGGTCGACCGCGATGATGGAGTCGCTGTTGTGATCTGCGGGGCTGGAGTAGTTCTCACCTGAGCCGAAATAAACGGTGTTTCGTTTCAGGTCGATGGAGGGGCTGGACCAAGTGGGCGCTCCCGAAGGGGCGAGCACGCGGGTGCCGTTCGCGGTACGGCTGACCTCTTTCGGCTCCTCCGGGATGGTGAAGTGTTCCCATACCGTTTTGCCGGTCGCCGCATCCACGGCCACCAGTTTGCCGCGGAAGGTGCAGCATTCGTACTTCGGGTCGGCCGCCGGGATGACTTCCAGCGAGGAAACGGGGACCAGCAACTTGCCGCCCACCAGCGCCGGCGTGCCGGTGAGCGTGGCGCTCGGATGTTCATCCATCTTTCGCGACCACACTAACTCGCCGGTGAGCATGTTCACTGCATAAAGGCGCGCCACGATATCGCCGAAGAAGGCGAGGGGCACCCTGGGGACATCGGCGCCCTGCCAATTGGTTAGAACGATGCCGGTACGGACTTCGGCGCCGGCCTGGAAATGCCAGCGCTGGCAGCCAGTGCGCAGGTCGAACGCGTAGACGCCGCCATCCTGACTACCCGTGAAGACAGCGCCTAGTCCTATGGAGGGCTGGGAACGGGCGCGCAGCGCGCCGGGGTAGCCGAAGGCCCACTTCAGTTTCAGCCGGGAAACATCGGCCTTCGCGAGACCCGCAGCGCCCGCCGGGACGAAGCGCGCGGTGTCGTGGCCCCAGCCAACGGCTTGCGGTGGGCGTGTGAGATTGAACTGGGCGTTATTGCCACTGCAGGTGGGGGCGGCGTTGGCTGCGCGCTCCGGGCCATCCGCCGGTTCGCGGGTGATGTATTCGGCCACGTGCCGCTTCTGCTCTGCACTGAGGCCTGCTGCCTGCGCCTGCATGACGCCACCGTCGAGGGCGCGGAGGATGGCCTGAGGCGACATCATTTCCAGCCAGATGAGGTGGGGAGCTTTGGGTACGGCGCCGTTGTGGCAGGCAGCACAACGCTCGGCAAATACGCTGGCACCCGGCATCTTGTCGCGGGGACCGAAGTCCACCCGACGGGCCACCATCTCGTCGGTCGACTCCAGAGTGCGTGGCTTCGCGGCTAATGCTTCCGGCGCGGGCGGCGCTGGAACAGCAGCCGAGGCCAGCGGGTTGGCCGCCACTGCCAGCTCTACCGAGACCACAAACCCGAAAAGATAGGGAAAACGCATGGATGGCTACCTTAAGTGGAGAACTGGCTTACTGCTGGCGATTGGTCATTTCTGCCGTGGATTCCTGTGAGCCATCAGCCTGACCGGGCGCCATCGGATCCACCTTGGTGGTGCCTTGCCCGGCCTTTTCGGCCGCTTCACGAGCCGCTTGCTCGGCAGAGTCGTACCAACGGGATGAACCCGCGGCAGGGCCTTCGCCCCGCTTCACGTCCACCATGGTGCCGGCGGCATCTTTGGCAGGCGCTTCGTCCTTGGCGCAACCGCCGAGAGTGAGCGCCAGGGTGAGGCCCGTGGCGAAGGCAAGTGACTGGATGGTTGGCATGGTCGTTTCTCCGACTTGATTGTGGTTCCGGGGAGCCCCGGAAATACCGAATGAACGGCATTGTCAGCCCCACGGCAGGTAGCGCGCAAGTCGGCTCGCGAGACCGTTTTTGTTCTCTCGGTGAACCCGAAGG
>CALQLF020000111.1 GCA_943331345.2 Candidatus Planktophila lacus
AAGTCCGTGAAGATGCTGGTCTTGCGGGCACCGGCGTCTTCCATGGCCATGATGTCGCGACGCAGCGAAACACCCGTGGCCTTGAAGGCGTGGACGTTCAGGCCGCGATGGCGCATGCGCGAGATGATGGCGCAGGCGGCGGCAGTCTTGCCCGCTTCCATGCAGGAACCGGCCAGCGCAACGACCGGTACGCCCTGCGTGTCGACGGTGGCGTTGTAGTCCAGCGCCTGGTAGCCGGCACGTGCGGGCACGCCAATACGCTCACCCAAGTAGGGGAAGCTGAGCACCACGCCGAGCACGCGGCAGTCGAAAGGCTTGCCACGGTCCGGGTTGGCACTGGTGCACACCCCCATGACGCCGCCGATGTTCAGCATCTGGATGATGTCGCCGGCCTTGAGGTTCGTCGGCAGGTGGCCCGAATAGCCGAACAGCGCCTTGCGATGGCCTAGCGCGCCCACTACCACGTCGCCCTTCACCACCTTCGCCATGCGGCCGGAGGTGAGCTCGAGCGTGTTGTAGGTGCTCTTGTTGTTCAGTACTTCGGCTACTACCACCACGCCTTCATCGCAGGGGATGTTGTCCGTGGAGACGCGCAGCTCGCGTCCGAGACCGCAGGCCTGCGTAACGGAACCCACTTTATCGACAACGACGGTCTTCATCATGGCGTGCTGCCTCCAGCGCGGGTGTGGAACATGCCGGGCAGCGCCAGCATCTTGGAATAGCCGAGGGCGTCGGCAGCAGTCCATTCGCCAGCCGCTTCGCCATAGACGCCCTTCGAGGCAGCCATAAGCGAATAGGCCGAGTCATAGCCTTCAATGAACAAGTTGCCGGGGCGCAGGCCGACGGTGACCGTACCCGTGACGCGCTGCTGGCTCGACAACATGAGCGCTTCGATGTCGCGGCATACCGGGTCGAGATGCTGGCCTTCGTGCACCAGGTCGCCGTAGAGCGCGGCCACCTGGTCCTTCACGCGCTGTTGGCGCGGCAGCAGCACCAGCTTTTCCAGTTCGCGGTGCGCGTTCAGCAGCACTTCCGCCACCGGCGCTTCGAAAGCCACGCGGCCCTTGGTGCCGATGACGGTATCGCCGAGATGGATGCCGCGACCGATGCCATAGGGCGCCGCAATGGCTTCGAGCTTTTCGATGAGCGCCACCGGGGCAAGCGCTTCGCCATCGAGCGAGCTCGGCACGCCCTGCGTGAAGCCGATGGTGAGGCTGCGCGGCGGCTGCGGGTTCGTGAACGCATCGCGCGTTAGCACCCAAGCGCTATCGGGCAGCGTGCCCTGCGAGGTGAGTGTTTCCTTGCCGCCGATGGAGATGCCCCACAGACCGCGGTTGATAGAGTACGCCGCACCATACGGCGGCACAGGCAGGTGGCGCTCTTCGAGGAATTTCAGTTGTTCCGGGCGCTTGAAGGCTTGGTCGCGCACGGGCGCCAGCACTTCGAGGCCGGGCGCCAGCGTACGCAGCGCCACTTCGAAGCGCACTTGGTCGTTGCCGGCGGCGGTGCAGCCGTGGGCGATGGTGCCCGTGCCCAGCTTCTTGGCGTATTCCGCCACCAGTTGCGCCTGCAGCACGCGTTCCGCACCTACACACAGCGGGTAGAGATGACCGCGACGGATGTTGCCCATCACGAGGAACTTCAACACGCGGTCGAAGTATTCGGCGCGCGCATCGACGATGTGGTGTTCTATGGCGCCAAGCGCCTTCGAGCGTTCCGCCAGCACTTGAATGGCTGCGGCGTCGAGGCCGCCGGTGTCCACGGTGAAGGTCACCACGTCACGACCATAGGTTTCCTTCAGCCAGGGTACGCAGAAGCTGGTGTCCAGGCCGCCGGAAAAAGCGAGAAGAATCGGGGACGACGCCCCGCTGGCGTTACTCATGGGAAACCTCGGCCCGGTCAGGCCTTGAAGAAAAGGGAGCGAAGACGGGAGACCAGTGCCTGCTGTTCAGCAGCACCGGCGGTGGCGACGAAGAGAGTGTCGTCGCCGGAAATCGTACCGACCACTTCGGGCCAGTTCGCATTGTCGATAGCCACGGCCACGCTTTGCGCGCTGCCGGGGTTGGTCTTGATGACCGTGAGCGAGGGGCCTGCGGTGAGAACTTCACGGACCCAGCCGGCCAGCGCCGCGAAGGCGTCGTTGGTCGGGGCGGCAGCGGCGTTCTCGTTGGCGATGACATAGTGGTCGCCGAACTTGGCCACGCCGAGTTCGCGGAGGTCGCGGCTGATGCTGGACTGCGTGCAATCGAAGCCTTCCCTGCGCAACAGGCGCACGAGGTCCGCCTGACGGCGGACGGTCGTCTCGCGCAGGAGGCGCTTCAAGGTGTCGCGACGGGCATCGGGTTGCATAATGATGCAGATTTTAGTGCATAATTATTCAACTATGCAAGTGACTCCTGAAGAAAACTCTGAGGCGGAGGGCCGGTTGGCCGCGCCGGCGGACTTGGCCGAGGCAGAAGTCGCGGCCGAAACCCCGCCCCACCTCCCGGTGCTCTACCAGGACGAGGCGCTGGTAGCTATTCATAAGCCGTCCGGCCTGTTGGTGCACCGCACCGGGCTGGACGCCGGGGAGCGGTGGTTTGCCGTGCAACTCCTGCGGGACCAACTGGGTGGACGGCACGTCTACCCGGTGCACCGTCTCGACAAGGGAACCTCCGGGGTACTGGTTTTTGCTCTATCCAGCAGCGATGCCGCCGCCGTAGCCGGGCAGTTTGCCGCGCATACCATAGGCAAGCGGTACCTCGCCGTGGTGCGCGGGTGGCCCCCCAACGCCGGCACCATCGACCATCCGCTCACGCACGAGACCAAAGACCCGCAGCCGGCCCGTACGCGGTACCGCACGCTGGAGCGCATCACGCTGCCGTTGCAGGCGGACCGTTACCCCGAAAGCCGCTACGCGCTGGTGGAGGCCTGCCCCGAAACCGGGCGCACGCACCAGATTCGTAGGCATTTGAAGCACTTGGGTCACCCCATTGCTGGCGACACGACGCATGGCGTGGGCGCGCACAACCGGCTGTGGCGCAGCGCCTTCGGCTGCCACCGCATGCTGCTGGCCTGCACCGGGCTGGAACTGGCGCACCCACGTAGCGGGGTACCGTTGGTACTGGAGGCAGCGCCAGCAGAAAGTTTCGCGGGGGCATGGGAACAGGCTCGCCGTATGAGCCTGCCCTGCGGCACACTGGCGGCCATCGTCCCGCCCTAGGTTCCCCATGCCAGTCACTGAAACCACGCTTCTGTTTGCCACCATCGCCGCTGCGGTGGGGTTGGTGCTCGGCATTCTGGGTATGGCGGTGTGGTCGGCGCGGCGGCAGGCGGCCGCGGCCATGGCGCTAGAACAAGAGCGCCAACTCAAATCCTTGGCGGAGCAGCAGCGCGCGGATACCCTCCGCCAGCGCGACGAACTTGGCCGCCTGCTGGATGCTGTGCGTGCTGAAGCCGCGAGTGCCGCTACGGTGGCGGAAGGCCTGCGTTCCGGGCTGGCGGCACGCCTCGAAGGTGAATCGGCCCGCATAACGGATCTGGAAAAGCGCCTGGCGGATGCCACCCGCGAACGCGAGCAATACCGCACCGCAGCCCACACCTACGAGCAGCAGCTGAACCAGGCGCGCAGCGAACTGACCACGAAGCTGCAGGCTGCGGAGCAAATCGTCGCCACGCAGCAGCAGTGGATAGCCGAGCAAAAGCAGCAACTGGAAGAGCGCTTCACCAATCTCGCCAACCAGATGCTCGAGGAAAAATCGGCCCGCTTCACCGCCACCAATGCGGAAAAGCTTGAACAGATCATTGCGCCGTTTCGCACTTCGTTGGGCGAATTCCGCCTGCGCGTGGATGCGGTGCACACCGAAGAGACGAAGGCCCGTGCCTCGCTCGCCGAGCAAATTGCTTCGCTCACGCAGTTGAACCAGCAGGTCTCGCAGGACGCGAGCAACCTCACCCGCGCGCTCACCGTAAACGTGAAGACCACTGGCAACTGGGGCGAGTCCATCCTGAAGGGCATCCTCGAGCGCAGCGGTTTGCGGCAGGGGCAGGAATACGAACTGCAGGTGCCGGTGAAGGGCGATGAAGGCGAGCAGCGCTTTCTGGACGCCTTGCTACATCTCCCGGAAGACCGTCAGGTCATTATCGACAGCAAAGTTTCCAACAAGGCTTGGACGGATTACGTCAACGCCACCACGGAAAGCGCGCGCGAGGAAGCGTTTGCCGCGCATCTGGTCAGCCTGCGTGCGCACGTGAAGGGGCTGGCCGGGCGCAACTACCCCGATGTTCCCGAACTCAAGACCGTGGACTTCGTGCTTATGTTCGTACCGGTCGAATCCGCGCTGTTGGAAGCGCTCGCGCGTGAACCGGCATTGTATGAAGAGGCGTATTCACGTCGCGTGGTGCTGGTCACCCCCACCAACCTCATGGTGGTGGTGAAGCTGGTGGAAAGCCTCTGGACGGTGCAAAAGCGCAAGGAGTTCGCGGAAGAAATTGCCGAAGCGGGTGCCAAGCTCTACGACAAGCTGGTGCTGTTTGCCGAGAATTTCGACAAGCTCGGTGCGCGTATTGAGGCGCTGCGCGAAGGCTACGAAGATTCGCGCAAGCAGTTGGCCAGCGGCAAGGGCAACGCCATCGGCATTGCGCAAGGCATGATCGAGCGCGGCGTCAAAGCGCGGAAAAAACTACCGGATGCCTTGTTGCGCATTGCGGCGCCGGAAGCGGTCGAAGAAGAGCCCGAGCCGGCGCCAGACGCGGAAGACTGAAGAGTCGCGAGCAAGCTCGCTCCCACAAGCAACCTCGCTCCCACAAGCAAGCTCGCTCCCACACCGCATCAATGTTCGGTGGTGTATTCCAAATCCACGCTCTGGCGTGAACCGGCCTCGGTCTTGATGACCCAGCGGTTGCCGAGCGTGTAACGCAGCTTCAGCGCGCTGAGGGCCGCAGTGAGGCCTACGCCATAGCTCACATAAAGTCGTGGCGATAGATATTTGCCGAGTACCAACGAAGCCGCGTCGTTCTGGTCGCGCTCCAGTTGTACTTCGTCCAGCCCCACATAGCGCCCCACTTGTGCGGCGAGCAAGGCGCCACCCTGCTGCAGGGCGGCGTCTCGGGCCGTGGCGCTCGCCACGCTGTTGGTGCCGCCACTGGCCCCTTGCACGCCTTCGAGTGAGCGGCCTACCACCAGCAGCGAGGCAATCTCGTTCTGTGTACGCGCCGGGTCTGAGAAGAAACGCACCAAGGGGCGTCGCAAGGTGCCGCGTACCAGTACGCCCGCTTTGACGCCGGGAAATTGTCGCGAAGCACGCAGGTCTAGTCCGGGGTCGGCCAACGGGCCGCCCGCGAACAACAACCGTCCCTTCTCCACTTCCAGTTCGCGCGTGTATGCCTTGAACTTGCCACCCGTCACGGCCAGTTCACCGGTGGCGGTGGTGGTGCCCACTGGTGGCGCATGCGCGGTGATGGTGCCTTGCAAACGTCCGGTGAGCCCGAAGGTATCCAGTTGCACGTCGTTCCCCAGCACCAGTTGCACGCGAGTGTCGGTGGGAAGTGCGCTGGCGGCGCTGCGTTGTTCTCCGGCGATGCGCTCGTCGGCGCTGGGGAGCACCACGTTGGTCAAATCCTGCGGCGCGAAACGGGCGCTAGGAATCTGCACGGTGCCGGCCACTTGCAGTGTGCCGTCCTTCAGCGTGAAGCGCAGGTCCGGTGCCGCCACGACGCGTGCTTCGGGTACATCCGCCAACAGCAGTTGTTGACCACTGACGCGAATCTCGCCGGCCATCTGGCTGTCTGTGCCGAAGGTGAGACGGCCTTGCGTACGCAGTTCACCGGTGCCTGCCCGCGCGCTGCCGTCGAGTTGCAGTTCTCCGGGTGCCAGCGCCAGCGTGGCCTGCACTTGGCGCAGTTGCAGATTCACGGGGACCACGTCCAACTCGCCGTTGCGCAGTTGTAGCTGTCCGCGGTAATCCGGGTTGCCCAACATTCCACCCATAGTGAGTTGCAGATTCACCGCACCGGCCACGCGGTCCAAGTCTTCGAACAAGGCTGGCAGGAAGTCCAGTGCGGGCAGCGTGCCGCTCACTTCACCGACCAGCGGCCATTGCTGCCAAGCGGTTCCCTGCCGTGGTTCTAGGGTCGCCTTCGCTTGCAGCTTCAAGCCTGGTTTGGCCTCGGCGCTGCTGGCTAGTTCCAGCCGCATTGGCGTGGTGGAAGTGCCCGGCGCTAGGCGCGCGCTGGCCATGGCGCGACCCAGCGACACGTGCCCTTCGCTGCTGTCTCTTTGCCAATGCAGCTCCGCCTGCGCGAACTCCACATCCAGTTGCCCATGGGTAATGCCCGCGATGGCACCACTGCTCGCCGCCGTCTCTTCCGACGTTGTGCCGAAAGTTAGCGTGGCGTTGGCACTGCCGCGCAGTTCGCCTTGGAGTACATCGGCGGTCTTCGTGCCAGCCGTTGGTGCGGTCCGTGTCCAGCGGGCGAGATTGAGCCCCTCGAGAACCGCTTTCACTTCCCAAGGCGCGTGTGATGCCCAACGCCCCTGCGTGCACAGCGTGCCCAGTCCCGCTTGCGCGCTTGCCTGCACGCAGAGCTTGTCCCAATCCATTGCCCCATGTTCGGCGCGCATAGTCGCAGGTCGCTGCAGTCGTACTGCCCCGTAGCGCTGCCAGTCCTCGCCAGCCTCGAGGCTCATCGCTTTCAACTGTGCTTCCACTGCGCCTTCGTGCCATTGGCCGGCAAGGCTCAGCGAAAAATTATCCACGGGCGCAGGCCACGTGGGGTGCGCCAACTGCCGTGCCTCAAGTTCAAGGCCGAAGCGACCCTGCGCGAGGGAGGCCTCTTCGGCATGGAAGGTCGCGTTCACGCGGCCGGCTTGTTGTGGCAGCCAGTCAGACAAGTCCGTGACTTGCAGGCGACCCGCCAGTTGGCCATGTCGGCCCAGATGGCCCCGCAATTCGACGCGGCTACCGGCGCTCTCCACGGTCGCCTCGTGTACTTCCCAGGCGCTTACGCCAGAGGCGGTGGGCAAGGTGAAGCCCGTCCCGCTGATGTCGAGGTTCAGGTTGAAGGGTGGAAACGGACGAGCCGCCAAAGATGGCGTAGCGCCTAGCTGCGCGAACACGCGGTGCGCCGGTTCGAGGTGCTCGCCCTTGGCACGAAGGCGCCAGCGTGGCTGCTGTGGTTCACGCGCGCTTGCCGTTTCTTTTTTGCTGACCGGCCCCAGTTTCGGCCATTGCGCTTCGGCAGCTAGCGACACGTGGCCCTTGCCAGGCAGCGCCCATTCGCCGGTGAAAGTGGCTTTGCGCGCGGTCTGCACTTCGCCTGCCAGCGTTAGGCTGCCCCAGTTCGCCTCCTGCACGCGGGCATTGCGGAATTGCCACTGTGTTGCCAACCCACTGGCACCAACTTGCACCTGCAAGTCGCCGAGGCCGGCAGAAGCGAGGGTTGTGGCACCAATGCTGCCGGCCAATTGCAGTTCGACACTGCCGGGGTTGGTGCCGCTGGCGACGCTGCCACGCAGTGCGGCACGGAGTTGGCCGGGCGCGCCCAGTCCCCAGGGCTTCAGGTCCAGTGCTTTGGCGGTGTAGCTACCCTCTACGCGCCAACCGCCGCCGCCCAGTACCACATCGCCTTGGGCAGTCAGGCCGGCTGGTTGCATGGAGCGAGCGGTGAAGTGCCAGCGGCTCGTCTTGGCGTTGGTAGGCAGCTCGCCGGCGAAGCTACTCTCCAGCGACCAGTTCGGGCCGTTGCTCAGCACCGGGCCGTTCACTTGACCTTGCCACTGCAGAGCCATGGGGTGGCCTGCGGCGAGTTGCGCTTTGCCGTGCACGGTCCAGTCTTGCCATTGCGCCGACAGTGGCTCCACTCGCAACGTCCAGCGGCTTAGCGAACCTGCGGCGTGCAACTGCTGCAGCATCAACGGCGCGCTAGTGCCCAAGACTTCTAGCTGGTCTACCTGCAGCCGGTCCCAGGCCAGACGCAGCCAAGCGGGCAGGAACCCGGCGTCGCTAGCGGGCTCCCGGCTGGCATGCGGTTCCACAACGACGCGCGTGGCCGTCAGTTCCTGAATACCCACGGCTCCGTAGAGCAAGGCACCAAGCCGCAGTTCTCCGTGCAGATGCTCAATAGTGACTGTCACGCGCTCATGGGTGATGGCTAGCCGTTCCACTTGAAATGGCCCGGCAACCGGGCCGCTAACGCCGCTTGCAACCAAACGTACACCGCCCATTCCATCGGCCAGCGCCAGCGTACGTTGCAAGCCGTCTGGCCGCGTGGCCAGCCACCACACGGCGGCGAGGAACGCGGCAAACAACAACACCAGCAGCGCCAAGGCACGCCACAGCCAGCGCACCCTGTTCAGGCTTGTGCGCCCTGCTGGGCGTGGCGCTTCCATGGTCTCTGGTGTGTCGTTGTCGGTGGTCATGTCAGAACGCCGGCGACAAGTTCAGATGAACGCGCGGACCGGGTAGCGTGCCATTGCCTGGCGCGTGGACTGCTTGGGCAAGGTCGAGTCCGAGGTTGAGCATGGGCAGGCGGTAGCGCAGGCCAACGCCCACCGAGGCGGCTACGCCGCCGTGCAATGTGTTGAAGGCATCACCCGCATCCACGAAGACGGCCACTGCGAGTTGGTGCGGTAACTTGCGCTCTAGTTCGAGGCTGGTCACCAACAGATGTTTCGCGCCGGTGCGCAGGCCCGCAGCGTCGCGCGGGCCCAGCTCGTTCAAGGCGAAGCCACGCACGCTACGGTCACCGCCTGCAAAGTAGCGGTAAGAGGCAGGCAGTGAGTCGAAGTTGCGCACCAGCGTGCTGCCCAGTTCGCCACGCCAAGTCCAACGCCAGTTTTCGCCTAGCGTCTGGCGATGCTCATCGCGCAAATAGAGGCGCAGGAAAGTACTGCGCGAACCCAACGC
>CALQLF020000112.1 GCA_943331345.2 Candidatus Planktophila lacus
CTGCCTCCTACAAGAATTCAGGCCTTGTGGGAGCGAGCTTGCTCGCGACTCTTTGGTCGGCAGCGAGCTGCCTCCTACAAGAATTCAGGCCTTGTAGGAGCGAGCTTGCTCGCGACGCTTTGGTCGGCAGCAAGCTGCCTCCTACAAGAATTCAGGCATTGTGGGAGCGAGCTTGCTCGCGACTCTTTGGTCGGCAGCAAGCTGCCTCCTGCAGGACAAGGGTCGTCTAGTGCGCTTCGTCCCAGTTCGCGCCAACGCCCACTTCGACTTTCAGTGGCACGCGCAGTTCAGCGGCCGCGCACATGTGTTGGCGCACGCCTTCACGCACTTTCTCCACCGCATCGGCGCGCACTTCGAGCACCAGTTCGTCGTGCACTTGCATGATGAGGCGCGCCGGGGCCGCTTCACCTTGCGCATGTAGCCATCCTTCGACATCGATCATCGCGCGCTTGATGATGTCCGCGGCAGTGCCTTGCATGGGCGCATTGATAGCGCTGCGTTCGGCGTACTGCTGCAGTTGCTTGTTGCGTGCATTGATGTCCGGCAAGTGCAGGCGTCGACCGAATACGGTGGACACGTAGCCCTGCTCGCGTGCGGCCTTGCGGGTTTCGTCCATGTAGCGCTTCACGCCGGGGTAGCGGGCGAAGTACAGGTCCACATATTGCTGTGCGGCGCCGCGGTCGACGCCGAGTTGCTTTGCCAAGCCAAACGCACTCATGCCGTAGATGAGCCCGAAGTTGATGGCCTTCGCGGCGCGGCGCTGGTCGGTGGTCACGGCTTCTGGAGCCACGCCGAATACTTCGGCGGCCGTGGCTTGGTGGACGTCGCGGTCTGTCGCGAATGCAGCCAGCAAGCCTTCATCGCCAGACAGGTGCGCCATGATGCGCAGTTCAATCTGCGAATAGTCCGCTGCCATCAACAATTGGCCGGGCGGTGCGATGAACGCCTGACGGATGCGCCGCCCTTCCGGCGTTCGGATGGGAATGTTTTGCAGGTTCGGGTCGGAAGAACTCAGGCGCCCAGTAGCAGCCACGGCTTGGTGGTAACTGGTATGAATGCGTCCGGTGTTCGGGTTCACCTGCAATGGCAGTTTTTCGGTGTAAGTGCCGCGCAGCTTCGCCAGACCGCGATGTTCGATGATGAGCTTCGGCAACGGATAGTCCGCGGCCAACTCTTCCAGTACATCTTCTGCGGTGGAAGGTTGGCCGGTAGGGGTCTTTCGCAGCGGCGGAATGCCCAGCTTTTCGAACAAGATGTGCTGCAACTGCTTGGGGCTTTCGAGATTGAACGGTTGGCCGGCCGCCACATGGGCCTCGCCTTCCAACTCCAGCATGCGCTTGCCGATTTCGCCGCTCTGGATGGCCAGCAAGGCGGTATCGACTAGCACGCCGCGACGTTCCATACGTTGCAGCACGGGTTGCAGTGGCTGCTCCAGCGTGGTGTAGACCGCAGCGAGGCCGGGGATAGCTTCCAGTCTTGGCCACAGCGCCTGGTGCAATTGGAAAGTGACGTCCGAGTCTTCGGCGGCGTATTCACCGGCCGTCTCGAGCGGCACCTGGTCGAAGGTAATCTGCTTCGCACCCTTGCCCGCTACCTGCTCGAAGGTAATGGTTTCAACACCGAGATACTTGCGGGCGAGCGAGTCCATGTCGTGGCGCGTCGCCGTGCTGTCGAGCACGTAGCTTTCCAGCATGGTGTCCCAGGCAATGCCGGCCAGCGCAATGCCGTGGTTCTGCAGCACATGCAGGTCGTACTTGCCATGTTGCATCACCTTGGGCCGCGTGGGGTCTTCCAGTAGCGGCTTGAGTGCGGCGAGCACATGGTCGCGAGAGAGTTGATCCGGGGTGCCGGGGCCTGTGTGTGCCACTGGCACATAGGCGGCTTGACCCGGCGCTACCGCGAATGACACGCCGACGATTTGGGCGCGCATGTAGTCGAGACTGGTGGTTTCGGTGTCGAACGCAAACAGCGGCGCGGCCTGCAGACGCTCCAGCCAGCGAGCGAACGCGTCCAAGGTAAGCACGAGTTCGTAGTGGCGTGGGGCGGGGGGCGGAGGCGTGGCTTCTGTGGGAGGCAGCTTGCTGCCGACGGTCGCGAGCAAGCTCGCTCCTACAGTGGGCGAGTCTGTCGCGAGCAAGCTCGCTCCTACAGTAGGCGAGTCTGTCGCGAGCAAGCTCGCTCCCACAAGGCCATCTGCTGTGGAAGTAGTCTCTTCTGTGGGAGGCAGCTTGCTGCCGACGATCGCAGGGGCCCCAAGCAAGTCGGTTTCTACGGCGGCGGCCGGGGGCGCGAATTGCCGGGCCAGCGAGCGGAGTTCCATACGTTGGAACAGCGTATGGAGCTTTTCGCGGTCGGGCGCGCCGAGGCGCAGGCTGTCGAACGCCACGCCCAGTTCCACATCGCAACGAATGGTGGCCAGTTCGCGTGACAGCGGCAAGATGCCTTGGTGTTCGCGCAGACTTTCGCCTACCTTGCCGGGGACTTCATCGGCTTTGGTGAGCAGTTCGTCGAGCGTGCCGTACTGGCCCAGCCACTTCGCCGCGGTCTTGGGGCCGACTTTCGGAATGCCCGGAATGTTGTCGGCGCTATCGCCCACGAGCGCGAGGTAGTCGATGACTTGCTCGGGCCAGACATCGAACTTGGCCTTGACGCCTGCGCGGTCCATGACGCTGCCGCTCATGGTGTTGATGAGCGTGACGCCGTCGTCGACGAGCTGCGCCATGTCCTTGTCGCCGGTGGACACGCGTACCTGCAGCCCTTGTGCGCGGGCGGTGCGAGTGAGCGTGCCGATGACATCGTCGGCTTCCACGCCGCTGATGCGCAGCAAGGGCAAGCCGAGACCCTGCACCGCCTCGAGCAGCGGCTCTACCTGTGCCCGTAGTTCATCGGGCATGGGCGGCCGGTGGGCTTTGTATTGCTCGAACAAGGCGTCGCGGAAAGTGGGGCCCGAGGCGTCGAACACCACAGCGATGCGTGCGGGGTGCTCATCCTTCAGGAACTTGAGCAACATGTTCAGCACGCCATAGACGGCGCCGGTCGGTTCGCCGCGCGAATTCGATAGCGGCGGCAGCGCGTGGAAGGCGCGATACAGATACGACGAACCGTCGACGAGGTACAGCGTTTGGTCGCTGCCGGGCTGGCTTGGTTCCATAGAATTCAGCGCTGCGGCGGGTTGGCTGGTACGGCAGTCGGTGCTGCAGCCGGGGTTGCGACCGGCGCCGTCGTCGTTGCCACTGGCGGTTGGGCTTCGCGGATGACGATGGGTGTCGCCCCGCCGCTATCCGGCAGGGTCAAGGCGCCTTTCTGACCGCAGGCCGCCAACAGCAATCCGACGACGAAGAGGGGTAGGGCGAGCACGCGGGCTGCAGGAAGTTTCATGGCTGGCCTCTTCAAGCGGGGGTGTAGGTGAAGGTAGGGCCATCGGCGGGGCGTGGCACCACCGCCATGGTTAAGCGCGAGATGCAGACGAGTGCTCCGGCGTCATCGCGGATTTCGATGCTCCAAACCTGAGAGCGACCACCGATATGGTACGGACGCGCTGTGCCGTGCACCAAGCCGCTACGCACACCCTTGAGGTGGTTGGCGTTGATCTCCTGGCCTAGGGCGGACTGCTCGAGCGACAAGCTGAGGTTGGCAGCCACACTGCCAACGGTTTCGGCCAGTGCCACGGAAGCGCCGCCGTGCAGCAGGCCCATGGGTTGGTGGGTACGGGCGTCCACCGGCATGGAAAAGGTGAGGAAATCGTCGCCGAAGGCCTCGGCACGCATGCCGAGGTGGGCGCTCAAGGCGCGCACCGGCTCCTGCGTCAGGAAACTATTGATGGAGTCGACGGTGAATTCGCGTTTCCAGAGGGGCATGAGCTCGGTCCGTGCAGGCAGGCGTGAACGCCTAGGGTGGTGGCAAGACTTGATGGCGAAGTCAGATGGCAAGGCAGGCAGGATGGCATGCCCCAAGGCGTACCGCGAGTGGGATGGCGTGGCCTGTCAGCGCGGATGGATTCTTTATTGTCGGACTATGTTACCCATCAGTTTAATTCACTCCCGGTGGAGGGGGGTTACGCATACTAGACTCCCAGAACTTCCCCTCTCGATGGTTCATTTCCCATGCCTTACGTTGCCCCGGTCGCCGACCTGCTCCGCACTTTGTCTGCCAACGGCCAACTGGACCGCGTACTAGCCCTCCCGGGCTACGCTGAACTCGGCATCGGCCGCGAGGAAGTAGCTGCCGTGCTGGAGGAGGCCAGTCGCCTCGCCACCAATGTCCTTGAGCCGATCAACCGCAGCGGGGACCTTGAAGGCAGCCGCGTCACGCCGGAAGGCGTCATTGCCGCCAAGGGTTTCAAGGAAGCCTATGCCCAGTTCGTGGCCGGCGGCTGGCCCGCGCTAGCTGCCCCGGAGACCTACGGCGGCCAAGGGCTGCCGCATGTGGTCGGTACGGCGGTCGGTGAACAATGGCCTGCCAGCAACATGGCGTTTGGCTTGTGTTCGGAACTGAGCGTCGGCGGCATGATGGCGCTTGAGGCCCATGGCAGCGAGGAACTGAAGGCACGCTGGTTGCCGCCCATGATCAGCGGTCAGTACAGCGGCACCATGTGCCTGTCCGAACCGCAGGCTGGTTCGGATCTCGGCGTCATCACCACCCGCGCTGAACCGGATGGCGACCTGTGGAAGCTGTTCGGTCGCAAGATCTGGATTACCTGGGGCGAACATGACATGGCGGAGAACACCGTCCATTTCGTGCTGGCGCGTGCCGTGGGTAGCCCAGCGGGCACCAAGGGCTTGTCCTTGTTCCTCGTACCGCGCTATCTCGATGGCAAGGCTAACGACGTGCATTGCGTGTCGGTGGAACACAAGCTGGGTATCAAGGCCAGCCCCACCTGCGTCATGGCTTTCGGCGACAACGGCGGTGCCCGCGGCTGGTTGGTGGGCAACCTGAACCAGGGCATCAACAACATGTTCACCATGATGAACGTGATGCGCCTTGGTGTGGGCCTGCAGGCTATTGGCTTGATGGAGCGTGCTTACCAGCATGCGCTGGGCTATGCCAAGGAACGTGTGCAGGGCCGTAACACGGAAGGTGGCAAGGCCCGCATCATCGAACACGCCGACGTGCGTCGCATGCTGCTCGAGATGCGCGCGCTTACGTCGGCTTCGCGGGGTATCGCCATGATGGCGAGTGCCACCATCGACATCTCCAGTCACAGTGAAGACCCGGTGGAACGTGAGGCCGCGCGCGTGCGTGGCGATTTGCTGACGCCCATCGTGAAGGCCTTCCCTTCGGAAAGCGCCTTGAAGGTGACTTCGCACGCCATTCAGGTATGGGGCGGCATGGGCTTCGTGGAAGAGACGGGTGTCGCGCAGTACTACCGCGACGCGCGAATCATCCCCATCTACGAAGGCACCAACGGTATTCAGGCGGCGGACCTCATCGGCCGCAAGACCACGCGTGACGCTGGTGCGGGCTATACCGCGCTGCTGAACGAAATTGCCGCTTTCCGCGGTGACAAGGCCGGTGTGGCGCAAGCTGCGCTACAGCGCTTCGTGGCGCGTCTGCGGGAAGTGCTGCCGGCGGTGTTGGCCGGCGGTGGGCACGCTGCTTTCGCGGGCGCCGTAGCGCACGACTTCCTCATGGCCACCGGCCACTTGGTGGGCTTGTACGCGCTGGTCCGCAATGCTAACGACCCACTCGCGCTACCGCATGATGAAGAACTGGCGGCGTTCCACGCTGCGCACCTGCTGCCGCAGGCCTATGCGCACCTCGAAGTGGTACTGGTCGGTGGCGATGCCGTGGCAGCGTTCAGCGTCGAGGCGTTTTAAAAGAGTCGCGAGCAAGCTCGCTCCCACAAGTCGAGTTTCACATTGTAGGAGGGAGCTTGCTCCCGACTCTTGGCTCTAGCTGTAGGAGGGAGCTTGCTCCCGACTCTAACTTTGGGGAACAGCTAGTGCCCACTCTGGCTGTGGGAGGGAGCTTGCTCCCGACTCTTCGCTCTAGGGCGCGGCGTCGAGCCGCGCCACCGGGTACACGCGATACCGCTCGTCGGCCGCCGCATGACGCCAGTAGAAGAAGTCCAGCCGCGCGTCAGGGCTAGCGGCGAACGCGGCGTCGCTATCCAGCTTCTTCGCGAACTCCGCCGCTAGCGCGGGGTCTTTCGCCAGCATCTCCTGCGCTACCTGCTCGGCGACGTAGGGCTCCATGTATTCCTTGCGCTCGAAGGCAGCGTTGAACTCGCCCCAGCGGGCCAACGAGTCTGGCGCCATGGGTTCGAGCAAGGCCATCACAATGCGGGCACGAGGTTGCGCGATGGGCACAAAGAGATCGCCGGTTTTGGTGGCAAGGCTGGCGGTTTCCCATGTTCCCTGCAGTGCCAGCGTAACGCGGCTTTCGAAGCTGCTACTGGCGGACTTCACCTCGCTGGCGTGAAACTGCTGGGCTGGCTGGGCTGCGCTTTCACGCTGCACCACTTGATAGCGCACGCCATGCAGGTCGAGCCGCACACGCACGCGTGCCGCCCAAGCGGCAGGCACGAGATAGCCGCCACGCGGTGCGGTCACGGTTAATGTCGGTTCCACGGTATCCCGGAGTGGCACGTGCCAGACCATCGGCGTGTTCGGGTCGTAGCGCGTTACCAAAGCACCAGACACTGCCGAAGGCGTACGGGTATAGGCGTAGCCCAGAAAATCGACCATGGTGACGTGCTCGCCGGTCTTCCATGCGAGCACCACGGGCTGCCCGCCGAGTGCCGAGTCGCGTTGTTCCGCGGCATGGAACGCATCGAGCCATGAGGCGCCGTCTTTGGCCGCGTGGTCCGTCAGTGAAAGAACGGTGTGATAAGTCGAACGTACGCGCGTGGCGTAGTCCTTCCACGAATGCGTTTCCACCAGTACGCCAAACCGCCCATGCAAGCCCCAATAGCCATGCGAAAAACGCGGAGGCGCGACATCGACGCTGAAGCCACTGGTTGGGTCGTCCTCTTTCACCAGCGAAGGATAGTAGGGCAGTGGCAGGCTGCCTTTGGCGATGAGGTCCCACAGTACTTCGCGGCGCAGCTTCAAACCTAGCGGCTGCAAGCCTGGCTCGTTGCCGAGCGCAGGCTCCACTTGCACGGAGATGTCCTGGCGGAAATCGGCGCCATCGGTTACGTGCAAGTCCGCGTAGATGACCGGGTCCCAGTCGCGCAGTAGCGCGAGCATGGCCTGCATCTCAGGAGCGTCTGCCTTCAGGTAGTCGCGGTTCAGGTTCAAGTTCTGTGCCGTTGTGCGCCAGCCCATCTCTTCCGGGCCGCGCTGGTTCGGGCGATGCCAAGCGCCGAAGCGTTCATGACCATCGACATTGAAAACTGGGACGAAGATGACTGTCGTACGGCGTAAGCGCGCATCCCGTACGCTGCTGCTCGTCTCCTGTAATAGCGTGTTCAGTGCCGCGAACCCGGCATCTTTGCCATCAATTTCGCCGGCATGAATGCCGCCCTGCCATACCACTACGGGGCGGGCCTTGGCGGCATTGGCTTTTGCCGTAAGCATGCCGTCGGCAGAGGCGACAAGCGCCCACATAGGCCGCCCCTCGGCCGAAGTGCCGAAGCTGAAACAACGGACTTGCTTCGGCCAAGCCTTGGCGTAAGCCGCACAGAGCTCGGCTACTTCAGCGTAGCGGCCGGTACGTAGGTAGTTGGTGCGCTCAGCGGTAGTACGCAGAGCAGCGTTGGCAGTAGCAGGAATGGGCGCGGGAGTCGCGAGCAAGCTCGCTCCTACAGGGGCAGCCGTCTCATTGTAGGAGGGAGCTTGCTCCCGACTCTTGCTGTCTGGAGTCGCGAGCAAGCTCGCTCCTACAAGGGAAGGACCGAGCAAGCTCACTGCGAAAAAAGCGTTAGCGAGCAAGCCCGCTCCAGTGAATTGGGGGCGAGCTGCGCGCTGGGTCATGTCATTTCTTCCCGAAGAGTTGGGCGCCGACGCGGCGATACGCCTCGCGGAAGGGGATGCCTTCCTCGATGACTAAGCGGTTGGCCTGTTCCGCAGCGTGGATGGAAGGGTCGAGATGAATGTTCTCGGCGACGAACGTCACTCCATCCAAGGCCACGGGGAGCAGGTCCGTGGTGGCGATGGCCAAGTCGATGCCGCGGAACACCGGTACTTTCAGCAACTGCAGGTCGCGGTGGTAGCCGCTGGTGAGCTTGGCGATGATGCCGAGCGCTTCGTGCAGGCAGGCCTGCGCAGTAGCCGTGCGGCCGCGGATAAGTTCAAACACATCCGGGTTGCGCTTCTGCGGCATGATGGAACTGCCGGTAGTAAAGGCGTCCGGGAGCTTCACAAAAGCGAACTCTTGCGTGTAGTACAGCATGAGGTCTGCCGAGAGGCGCCCCAGGTCTGTCATCAGCAGGGCAATTTCGAACAGGAGCTGTGCTTCTGCCTTGCCGCGCGAAATTTGTACGGCCGTGACCGGGCTGTGGGCCTCCACGAAACCCAGGCGGTGTGCGGTGGCTTCACGGTCCAGCGGTAGTGCGGGCGTGCCGTAACCGGCGGCGCTGCCGAGCGGGCTCTTCCCTAAGCGGCGCAGCACCGTTTGCACACCGGTGGCGTCATCCCGTACTTCAGAAGCAAAGCCACCGGCCCACAAAGCCACATTGCTCGGCATGGCCTGCTGCAAGTGCGTGTAGCCGGGCAGCGCCAGGTCCGGGTGACGCGCAGCCAAA
>CALQLF020000113.1 GCA_943331345.2 Candidatus Planktophila lacus
AGTGCCATTCTCGGTATGCACAAGATTCAAGATCGTCCGGTCGTCATTGACGGCCAGATCGTCATCCGCCCGATGATGTACTTGGCGCTTACTTATGACCATCGAATCATTGATGGCAAGGAAGCCGTGCAGTTCTTGGTGACTATGAAGGACTGCCTGGAAGATCCGGCCCGTCTGTTGTTGGGGGTTTAAGTCATGGCTACGCATTACGACGTGGTTGTCATTGGTGGTGGTCCGGCTGGTTATCCGGCGGCCATCCGCGCCGGCCAGAACGGCCTGAAAGCGGTTTGTATCGACGGCTGGAAGAACCGCGATGGCAGCTATGCCTTCGGTGGCACCTGCTTGAATGCAGGCTGCATTCCCTCGAAGGCGCTACTGGAGTCCAGCGAGCTGTGGCACCGCGTGAACAGCGAATTTGCCGCTCACGGCATCAGCGTGCAAGGCGCAGCTTTCGATCTTGCGAAGATGCAGCAGCGCAAGACGCATATCGTCAAAACCTCCACGCAGGGCATTCTGGCGCTGCTGAAAGCTGCCAAGGCCGAAGCCCTAACCGGCCATGGCAAGTTGTTGGCGGCGGAAGGCGGCGTGAACCGCGTGGAATTCACCGCGCCTGACGGCACGGTGCAGGTGCTCACTGCCACCAACGTCATCCTCGCTTCCGGCTCGGAGCCGTTCGAGCTGAAGAGTGCGCCATTCAATGGCGATACCATCCTCGACTCCTGGGGCGCGCTCGATATGACCGCCGTACCCAAGCGCCTCGGCGTTATTGGTGCGGGCGTCATTGGCTTGGAGCTCGGCAGCGTTTGGCGTCGTTTAGGCGCGGAAGTGGTGGTGCTCGAGGCCATGGACCAGTTCTTGCACATTGCGGACGGTGCCGTGGCCAAGGAAGCCGCCAAACACTTCAAGAAACTCGGCCTCGATATCCGCCTTGGCGCGAAGGTGTCGGGGGCTGCTGCTGGTGCCGATGGCGTCACTGTCACCTATCAGGACGCCAAGGGCGAACAGACTGTGGTGGTGGACAAGCTGGTGGTGGCTATTGGCCGCAAGCCGTTCACAGCAAACCTGCTGGCCGAAGGTACGGGCGTGAAGCTCGATGCGCGCGGTTTCATTGAAGTAGACGCCGACTGCGCCACGGGTGTGCCGCACGTATGGGCCGTGGGCGACTGCGTGCGTGGCCCCATGTTGGCGCACAAGGCCAAGGAAGAGGGCGTTTGCGTCGCAGACCGCATCGCCGGGCGCCATGCGCATGTGAACTTGGCACAGGTGCCGAGCGTTATTTATACAGCGCCGGAAATCGCTTGGGTGGGCCTCACGGAAGAAGCCGCACGCGCCACGGGCAAGAACATCAAGGTGGGCAGCTTTCCGTTCCAGGCCAGCGGGCGTGCCCGTGCCATGGAAGCGGCGCATGGCTTCGCCAAGGTGGTGGCAGATGCGGACAGCGACGAGATTCTCGGTGTGCACATCATTGGCCCCATGGCCGGTGAGCTCATCGCCGAAGGCGTGCTGGCGATGGAATACCAGGCCTCTACCGAAGACCTGCAGGTGACCATCCACGCGCACCCCACGCTCTCGGAAGCCTTGCACGAGGCTGCCTTGAACGCGGACAAGCGCGCTATCGACTTCCTGAATCGTTGAGCCGGGTTCCGGGGCCTGCAGTGGCCCCGGAGGCTGCAACGGCTGGCTGCGCCAACGAGGCGCCACTGCCCCGGATGCTCATCCGCCGCTCATCCGCCGCTCAATAGTGCGGCGGAATCTCCACGGGCACGCGTTCTTCGCTTTTTCCCTCCAGCGTTTCCACCTGCTGGATAAGTTGGCGGTGCCGCTCCAGCACCGCATCTAGCCGCTGCGCCTGTTCATAAGCCAAGTCGCTCAGGCGCTGCACCGTGTCCTCCAGGTGCGCAATCTTGATCTCCATCGTCTCGAGGCGGGCATCGTCGGTCACGGCGTAGGTCCTTGTGGCATATCGGTCTGCATTTCGTTTTTCGCGGGCTGGGTCTTGCGCGCTGCTAGCTATCAGCCGCGACGACGGACGGATAGGACATCCGGTAGTGCCGCCAGACGGTCCATGACTTTGCGCAGGGCCTCAAGATGCGGCACGCGGACCGTGATGTCCATATCGGCAGTTCCGCGGGAATGGTCGCTGGCGGTGGACATGCGGTCGATGGAGATCTTCTCGTCTGTCATCAGTCCGCTGATGTCGCGCAGCAGTCCGCGCCGGTCCAGCGCTTGCAGGGAGATGACCGCGCTGTACTCCTGCACTTCGGCCAAGCCCCAACTCACTTCCATCACACGCTCTGGGTCTTTGGCGCGCAGGCGTTTCAAGTTCACGCAGTCCGTACGGTGCAGCGTCAGCCCACGGCCCACGGTGATGAAGCCGGCGATGGGCTCGGGGGGTACTGGGCGGCAGCAGCGGGCGAATGAGCTAAGCAGGTCGCCGACGCCCATGACCTGAACGCCGCTTGGAGCGTTGCGCGGTAGCTCTTTGTCGCTCTGTCGCGTTTTTTGCCCCGGGGCGAGTTGGCCGGATGTCAGCGCCTGAGCCGCTTGAGCGGCACGCTCGCGAGCCACCAACCGGCCGATGGCGCCAGACACGGCGGCTGCCGTGGTCTCGCCTTCGCCTATGGCGAGGTACAACTCTTCAGCATTGTCGAAGCCAAGTTCATGCAGCAGAACCGGCAAGGTCATGGACGTGGCGTCGCCGGCCTTGGCCATTTCTCGCGCCAGCACTTCCTTGCCTTCCTGCCGGTGCGTGCCTTCGTCTTCGCGGCGAAAAAACGCGCGAACCTTCGAGCGGGCTGAACGCGTCACCAGGAAGCCATTGGCTTCCACCAACCAATCGCGGCTCGGCAAAGACTGCTTGGCAGTCACAATCTCCACTTGCTCGCCGTTCTTCAGCTGCGTGGTCAGCGGCACCATACGCCCGTTCACTTTCGCGCCGCGGCAACGGTGACCGAGGTCCGTGTGAAGTTGGTAGGCGAAGTCGAGCGGCGTGGCACCGGCCGGCAGTTCCACGACGTCGCCGCGGGGGCTGAGCACATAGACGCGCTCGGCGAACAACTGCGAACCGAGCTGGTCGAGGAAGTCCCCCTCGCCGGGGCTGCGCGGAGCCAGCAGGTCGCGTAGCGCGTTCAGCTTGGCGTCGTAGCCGGCCTCACGGACGCTGCCCTCCTTGTAACGCCAGTGCGAGGCCACGCCGTGTTCGGAGGTTTGATGCATTTCGTGGGTGCGTATTTGCACCTCCAGCGTCTTGTCGCCGGGGCCGAGCACTGCCGTGTGGATGGAGCGGTAGCCGTTAGGCTTGGGCGTGGCAATGTAATCGTCGAATTCGCCGGGCAGGTAAGCGAACAGGCTGTGCACCACGCCCAAAGCGCCGTAGCAGGCGGGGACGTCGTCGACGAGAATGCGCACTGCGCGCACGTCGAACAGTTGCTCGAAGGCCAAGCCCTTCTTCTGCATCTTTCGCCAGATGCTGTAGAGATGCTTGGCGCGGCCTTCCACTACGCCATGGACTCCTGCAGCGCCCAGTTCGTTCGTGAGCTGCTGGCGAACATCGGCAATCCATTGTTCGCGGTCGGCACGACGCTCGCTCAAGGCGGCAGCAATACGGCGGTAGGCATCGGGCTCCAAATAGCGGAACGACAGGTCTTCCAGTTCCCATTTCAGCAAACCGAGTCCGAGACGGTTGGCGAGCGGTGCATAGACTTCGCGGGTTTGCAGGGCGAGCTGTCGCTGCTCATCTTCGGGCGCGTGTTTGGCAGCGCGTAGCCTGTGCAATTGCACGGCGAGCCGGAGCACTACCAGCCGCGGGTCGTCCACCACGGACAGCATCATGCGGCGGAGGCTCTCTGCCTGCGCGCCGGACAGCCCTGGTCCACGGGACAGGCTGGAAGTGGTCGGAAGGGCATCGAGGCTGGCCAGCTTCGGCAAGGCCTGCGCCAGTCGCACGATATCGCGGGGGAGGTGCGCTTGCGCCCGCTCCAGCGTCAGGTGCCCCCCCGCCAAGAGGGGTGCCAGTAGCGCCGCGCCGGCCACAGTAGCGTCGGGTTCCAGTGAGGCCACCAGTTCCAGTACTGCGGAACCGCTGCCGATGGCTGCCGCCGTCGCAGGCTCAAGGGTATCCACCAGCGCCAGCACCTGCTGGCGGATGCCGGCCACTTCGGGCGAGCGGTCTTCGGGGCGGAGGCGTGTGGTTTCCATGGGGGCGCGAAGTCTTTCCCGGTATCATACGCCCCATGCGCGCAGCCCCTAAAAAGTCACCCGTTGCGGTGCGGGTCCTAGGCTTGGACCCGGGCTCCCGGCTGACCGGTTGGGGCTTGGTCGACTGTGTCGGCAGCGAAGTACGCTACGTCGCCAGCGGCACTGTCAAAGCGGTGCAAGGCGAGGGCGGCAACGTATTTGCGGCGCGCCTCCATGAAATCTTTACCGGCGTGCAGGCGCTGTGCGCGGAATACCACCCGCACGAAGTCGCTGTTGAGCGCGTGTTCGTTCACAAGAACCCCGACAGTGCGCTGAAGCTGGGCCAAGCCCGTGGTGCAGCGCTGTGCGCGGCTTGGGCGGCGGCACCCGGCGCGCTGGCGGAATACACGCCGCGTGAAGTGAAGCTGGCCATCGTGGGCACCGGTGGCGCCGAGAAGGCGCAGGTGGAAGCCATGGTGCGGCGTTTGCTGGCTATCGAAGGCAAGTTGGGCGCGGACGCCGCCGATGCCTTGGCCATTGCCTTGTGTCATGCGCACACGCGTAGCTCCCCGGTGGCCAAGGCTGCGGCGTTGGCGGCCGGGCAGGCCGTAGCCCCGTTAGCAGCGCGCCGCCGCTCTACGCGCTCTGCTTGGACTGCTGCGCTCGCCGGACGCTTGGGCGAAGGGAGTACGCGATGATCGGTTTCTTGCGCGGTGTGTTGGTCACGAAAGCGCCACCGCAACTCGTGGTGGATGTGAATGGCGTGGGCTATGAAGTGGACGCGCCCATGTCCACCTTCTATTCGCTGCCAGCCGTGGGCGCGCAGGTGAAATTGCTGACGCACCTGATTGTTCGCGAAGACGCGCACTTGTTGTATGCCTTCGCCACCGATGACGAACGCCGCTTGTTCCGGGCCTTGCTGAAGGTTACGGGGGTAGGGCCCAAGGTGGCGCTAGGCGTGCTCTCCGGCATTACGCTGGAAGCCTTTCTGCAATGCCTCGAGGCCGAAGATGCCAACGCACTTGTGCGTATCCCCGGCATTGGTCGCAAGACGGCCGAGCGCATCATCATCGAACTACGCGACCGCGCCAAAGCGCTGGCCAGCGAGGGTGGTGCGGAGTTCCTGCCAGGCGCTGCCGCAGCGCCAGTGGGTGCACAGGCGGAAGCGTTCAGCGCGTTGGTCGCCTTGGGTTACAAGCCACCGGAAGTCACCCGCCTGCTGAAGACCGTGGCCACTGAAGGCGCCAGCACCGAAGACCTCATCCGCAAGGCTCTGCAACAGGTGGCTGGCAAATGACCAACGAACGCGACCGCGTGGTGGCCGGCCAGCCGCGTGATGAAGACGTGGTGGACCGCGCCGTCCGCCCGCGCACTCTGGCGGACTATCAGGGCCAGACGGCCGTGAAGGCGCAGATGGCTTTGTTCATCGAGGCCGCGCGCCGGCGCAGCGAAGCGCTCGACCATGTGCTCATCTTCGGGCCGCCGGGCCTTGGAAAAACCACGTTGGCGAACATCGTGGCGAACGAGCTGGGCGTGGGGCTGAAGCAAACCTCCGGCCCCGTGCTGGAGCGTCCAGGCGACCTCGCCGCGCTGCTCACCAACCTGCAGCCGAACGATGTGTTGTTCGTCGATGAAATCCATCGCCTGAGCCCCGTGGTTGAGGAAATTCTTTACCCCGCGATGGAGGACTACCAACTCGACATCGTCATCGGTGAAGGCCCGGCTGCGCGTTCCATCAAAATTGATCTGCCACCGTTTACGTTGGTTGGAGCAACCACGCGTGCGGGCTTGCTCACTTCGCCCCTGCGTGACCGCTTCGGCATCGTGCAGCGCCTCGAGTTCTACACGGTGGACGAACTCACCGGCATCGTCGTGCGTTCAGCGCGCATTTTAGGTTTGCCCATCGATGACACGGGAGCCATGCGCATTGCGCAGCGTTCGCGTGGTACGCCGCGTATTGCCAACCGCTTGCTGCGGCGTGTGCGCGACTACGCCGAGGTGAAGGCGGATGGGCGCATCACGGACTCGGTAGCCTCGGCGGCGCTGGATATGCTGGACGTCGACAAGTTGGGCTTCGACCCGCAAGACCGTCGCTTGCTGCTCACCATCATCGAGAAGTTCGCGGGCGGCCCGGTTGGCGTGGACAGCCTCGCAGCGGCCTTGAGCGAAGAACGCGGCACCATCGAGGACGTGCTCGAGCCGTTCCTCATTCAGCAGGGCTTCCTCATGCGCACGGCGCGCGGCCGCGTGGCGACTGCCCAGTCTTATGCGCATTTCGGCTTGCGGGTGCCGGAGCCGGTCGCGCAAACCCTGTCGCTGTTCAAGGACGGAACCTGAAGTGTCGGTGGAGTTGCAGCAAGCCATGTCCACAGGCGTTGCCGCTAGTGATGCGGCCCGCGTGTTCGAATGGCCTATCCGCGTCTACTGGGAAGACACCGATGCTGGCGGCGTGGTGTACCACTCCATCTACCTGAACTACTTCGAGCGTTGCCGCAGTGAATACCTGCGCGCCGCGGGGGTGTTCCAGCGGGAACTGCGTGAACAGCAGGGCATCCAATTTGTGGTGGTAGACATGAACGTGCGTTGGGCGCGCGCCGCGCAGTACGACGACCAGTTGGTGGTCACGGCACAGTATGTGGAAACGCGCGGGGCTACCTGTACCTTCCGCCAGACCATTCACCGCAACACTGTGGACGGGGAAGTGGTCGCCACCGCGGAGTGCCGCGCGGCCACCATCGATGCCCGCAGCTTGCGCCCCGTGCGTATGCCCAAGGCGCTACTCGCGGCCATGGAAGCTTATTCGGCAGGCGCAACGGCTCCTGAAGCCACTGGAACTACGGCTTCGTCCGCGACTGGAGCGAACGCATGAGCGCTGAATTGCCTGGCGCCGCTGGCGGCGTCGATATCCTGTCGCTGATGCTGCACGCGAGTGTCGTGGTGCAATTGGTGTTGCTCACGCTGGTAGCCGCATCGGTGTTTTCCTGGGCCATCATCTTGCAGAAGAAGAAGGCCTTTGCCGCGGCAGCCGCCGAGGCGGAAGCTTTTGGCGGCAAGTTCTGGAACGGCGGCGATTTAGGTTCGCTGTATCGTGCCGCTGAACCTCGTCGGCGCGAGTTGGTCGGCTTGGAAGCGGTGTTCGAGGCTGGCTTCCGCGAGTTTTCGCGTCTACGCACGGCCGGTGGCCTCGATGCCGGCGAACTGATGGACGGCGCGCGCCGCGCCATGCGCGTGGTGCAAACCCGCGAAGTGGAGCGTCTGGAAGAGGGCTTGGCCACGCTGGCCACCATCGGCTCCACCAGCCCGTATGTCGGCTTGTTTGGCACGGTGTGGGGCATCCTGAACGCCTTCATTGGTTTAGGCCAAGTGAAGCAGGCCACGCTCGCCATGGTGGCACCGGGCATCGCTGAAGCCTTGGTGGCCACGGCCATTGGTTTGCTCGCCGCCATTCCGGCAGTCATCGCCTACAACCGCTATTCGGACCGCCTCACGCGGCTGGAAGTGAAGCTGGACACCTTCGCCGAAGAACTCTCCACCATCTTGCAGCGCCACGCAGCGCGCGCAAGCTGAGGTAACCCATGGCCGGCGGCGCACCAGCAGGTAGAGGTGGCAGTCCACGGTCGCGTCGGCGGCTGGTGGGCGAAATCAACGTCGTGCCCTACATCGACGTCATGCTGGTGCTGTTGGTCATTTTCATGGTGACGGCGCCCTTGCTGAACCAGGGTGTGGAAGTGCAGTTGCCGGAGGCCGATACGCGCCCCGTGGATACGCGCGACCATGAACCGGTGGTAGTGACGGTGGATGCGGCGGGTTTGCTTTACTTGGATGCTGGCAGCGATTCCCGCAAGGCCATCGCGAGTTCGGAAGTCACGCGTCGGGTGGCGGCGCTGTTGCGCCGCGATGCTGAAACGCCGGTGTTGGTGCGTGCCGATGCGCGCGTCCCCTACGGGGAAGTCGTGAAGGCGATGGCGTTGCTGCAAGCCGCCGGCGCTACCAAACTGGGGTTCCTGACGGACCCGCCACGAGCCCGATGACCAGCGTACTGCCCGGCAAGGTTCTGGGGTGGTCGGCGGCAGGGCATGTCGTGCTGGTGTTGGGGCTGTGGCTGTTCGCGCAGCTGACTTTTACGCCCAGCGCCCGCTTGGTAGCCGATGTGGCGCCACTGCAAACCGTGCTAGTAGATTCTGCATCGCTTTCCAAGCGTGCCCGGGTAGCCGCCCTGCAGCCCGCCGTGTTGCCGCAGGTGCCGCCGCCCGTTATTGATGAAACCCCGCCAAAGGTGGAACTAAAGCCGCCGCCGGAGGTGGCGTTGCCGAAGCCGAAGGCTGCGCCTACGCCAAAGCCTGCAACGAAGCCCGCGCCAAAAGCGGCGCCAAAGCCGCTTCCGGC
>CALQLF020000114.1 GCA_943331345.2 Candidatus Planktophila lacus
ACTTTACGCACCTTGGAGCCTGCGCCTTGCAGGGCTTCCACGCGGAACTCTCCGGCGGCGCGAACGGTTTGCCCGTCGGACTGCGTCGCTTCCACCTCGAGCAAATAATCACCAGGCTTTGCCGGGGCTTCTATGCCCCGCAAGGACGCCACCGTCGTGCCGGGTGGCAGTTCCTTCCATAAACCGGTCGTGGCGGTTTCGGCTTTACCGCCTGCCACTGGCTTGGCATCCACGAAGAACTGCACCGCGCCAATCGTCTGGCCCGCATCGGGTGCTAGCGTGGCTTGCAGGTCGAAGTACTGCCCCGGCAGGAAACGCGCCAGCATGATGCCATCGCTGCCCGCACGCTCAGCACCGCTGAACAGGTACGAGGGCGGCGTCAGGCGCAATACTTTCGGGGCAGCTGCCACCGGGAAAGTAGTGCAGCCCAGGGCCAGAAAACCGAGCATTTGGCCGAAAGATTGACGGAAATTCATTTCACGACTCCAGGGACAGCCACCAGCGCAGGCCAGTCCAGTTGCAAACGCACCAGCGAACGGCGCCCATCCGGCTCGTCGCGGTCACCTACGCCAAGTTCACCCTCAACCATGAGGATACCGGGAACAAACGGCAACACGCGGCCCGCAAGTGGTTCGGGCAAACGAACCGTCACGACGGTCGGGGGCAAGTCATCGGCTGCGCCGTCGGCTTGCTCTGCCAAGGTAACCGGTAGGGAAGAAAGTTGGAACGCGCCAGGCTGCGGAGCATCGCTCCGAACCATGTAACCGAACAACCGCACCCTCCGACCGTTCAGCCCCAGCAGGGCATCGGTCGGTTCAAGCCCGCGGGGTCCGGCGGGCATATGAAAGAACTGCGCGAACCGCAGGGATGAGGTGCCGCGCGGCAGCGGTGGCGGCACCTGCGGCGCGCGTAAGTGCTCGACAAGCGGCAGGTCTGCAGCGGTCAAGGGCCGAACTGTCCCCTCGTGGGCGTACGCGAGGCTGGCAAAGCCAATTAAAACCAGCAGCAACAGGCGGCGGAGCATGCGCCGAGTATACCGCCCGGCACATGGCAGTTTTCGGACAGGAACAGCCCTGCCCTCAGCGCTGGGCGCGTGCAAGCCCCGCGGTCAGGTCGGCCAGTAGATCATCAGCGGTCTCGATGCCCACCGACAAGCGCAGCAGGGAGTCCGTAATGCCAGCCCGTTCACGTGCGGCCGGGTCCATCGCCGCATGGGTCATTGTTGCCGGATGAGCCACCAAACTTTCCACTCCACCTAGCGACTCCGCCAACGAGAAGCACTCGAGCCCGTCCAGGAACGAGCGCACCGCCGCCTCACCACCGTTCAGTTCGAAGCTGAGCATGGCGCCAAAGCCGCGCTGCTGCCGTGCGGCAAGTGCGTGGCCCGGGTGCGAGGCAAGTCCCGGGTAATGCACGGCGGCCACCGCAGGATGCCCTTGCAGGGCCTCCGCGATGACCCGCGCATTCGCCTCGTGCAGGCGCAGTCGGGCGTGCAGCGTGCGCATGCCACGCAAGGTCAGGAAGCTATCGAACGCACTTCCGGTCAAGCCTAGCGCGTTTGCCCACCAAGCCAGTTCATCGTGTACGGCCTTGTCGCGCGCCACCACTGCACCGCCCACGACATCGCTATGGCCATTCAGGTACTTCGTGGTGCTGTGGATGACGATATCGCAACCCAACGACAGCGGCTGTTGCCAGGCGGGGGACAAGAAAGTGTTGTCAGCGCATACCAAGGCCCCAGCGGCGTGACCGAGCGCAGCGGCGGCCTCGAGGTCAGTAATACGCAGCAAGGGATTGGATGGCGTCTCCAGCCACAAGAGTTTGACGGGAGTGGCTAGCGCTTCGCGCAGCGCCTCCAGATCGGTGGGGTCGACAAAGTCCACGATGGCACGGCCGGTACGCTGCAAGGCAGTGAACAAGCGGAAGCTGCCGCCGTAGCAGTCACGTGGCACCACGATGCGCTCTCCCGGGTTCACGAGCGAGGTAACCAAGGTGATGGCAGCCATGCCGGTAGCCACGACCACACCGCCCGCTCCGCCTTCCAGGTCGGCCAAGGCACCGCCCAAGGCATCGCGGGTCGGATTACCGGAGCGCGAGTAGTCGTATTGCCGACGCTGGCCAAAGCCGGCAAACGAATACGTGGAGCTCAAGTGGATGGGCGGCACGACCGCACCGTGAGCAGTATCGGTATCCAGCGCTGCACGAACAGTGCGAGTTTCGGCATCAAGACGGCGTGTCATGGTGTTTCCGGAAGAACGTAGTGACCAAGAAGGAGGTAAAAGCGGTGTGCGGTGGCGAACGCGTATTCAGACCGTTGGCGCAGCGGGTGGCTGCCCCAGTGCGTTGACGAACAAGGTGCGCAGGACGGCTTGTTCCTTAAGGAAAGCATCGTGGCCGTAAATGGAGCCAATGACCTGCAAGGTGGCGCATGGCAGCCGTGCCGCGAGCGCTTCCATGTCAGCCAGCGGAACCAGTTGGTCCTCAGCCACCGCCACCAGTGACGTCGGCGTGGAGATACGCGACGCCTCTACCGCATGCAAGTCAATGCTCTCGGAAAGGCACAGAAAGGCCGCGGGAATATGGCGGGCGGTGTAGGCGTCGCCTCGAGCATGCAGGTAGCTCTCCACCGGAAACCGCACCACCCCAGCCGCATCCAGCCCCGGCTCACCCTCGAAACGTGCTTTGAATTCACGGCCCGAACGATAGGTCGCCATCGCCAATGCACGAGCGAGTTTCAATCCACCGGCACCATCGCCATGCTTCAAGCCGAAACGAACCATCTCACGTTGTACGCTGCGCCAGGCCGTCGACAACGGATGGGCTTTCTCGGCGGCGGACATCACCACCAGCCGGCTCACACGCTCCGGATAACGCTCCGCAAACGCCAAGGCCACCATGCCACCGTAGGAGGCACCCACGATGGCGTGCAATTGCTCTATGCCCAAGGCATCCATCACTGCGAGAAGGGCGGCTGCCTGATCGAAGGTGCTGAGTGTCGGGAATGCCGCGTCTGTACGCGATGGGCCACTGGAGGCGCCGCTAGCCCCGAGGTAGTCGATACCCAGCACCTGCCAGTGCAGCGTGTCCACGCCGCGGCCGTGGCCGATGCCGGCGTCCCACCAGCCACCTTCTTCAGCGGCGACAACGCGCTCTGCCGAGATACCACCCAATACGGCAACCACTGGGGCCCCAGCCGGGCCAGCCAGATGCCAGGCGATACGCGGCGCCACCAATTGCCCGCCGTGGTGCAACGCCAGTGGGGCAGCCAGTTCAACGACGCCGTCGCGCCCAGGAATGGCGACTACAGCAGGCGAAATAGCGCCAAGCGCAGCCGGCACCGAGGTGGCAGGGGGATTTTCAGCAGTGTTCAAGGCAACTCTCCGTCCATCTGTCACCGCCGCGGCGTAGCGCGGAAGTGTTGGAGTTGGCACCGGGCCGCCGCGGCCTGGGAGGCGCGCCCTGCGGTTGGTTGCCCCGGCTTCAAAGGGCCATTCCCTCAGCCGGTCTCGATGGAAGTTTGTATTTTAGGGCCAGACGACGCTGCCGACAAGACGTCCGGCAATCATCAGTTGCCAATTTTGTTCTAATGTATTAACGTACTAGTACATTATGAAACTTCATCGCGTAGTCAGCCGTTCTCAGGAGCAGGCGGCGGAAGCCTCCTTGTGTGCGGCCGTGCTCACCCTGCGTTCCGTCGAGGAGGTTCGCGCCTTCTTCGTGGACCTGTGCACCCCAGCGGAATTACAGGCACTGGCAGACCGTTGGTCGGTCGTGGCCTTCCTGCAGCAAGGTCTGCCCTACCGCGAAATCCACAAACTCACCGGCGTCAGCGTCACCACCATAGGGCGTGTCGCTCGCTGTCTCGTCACCGGCAATGGGGGCTACGGCGTAGCCGCCGAGAGGCTCCGCGGCAACCCGCCGTCGGCAGCGCCATCACCTGCGGATACTGTTCATGGATAAGCCCACTCGCCTCAAGGTTGCCATTCAAAAGTCTGGCCGCCTCACCGACCAATCGCTAGACCTCCTGTCCCGTTGTGGGCTGAAGTACAGCCGCGGCAAGGACCAACTGGTCTGCTACGGCGAAAACATGCCACTCGACGTGCTCTTGGTGCGCGATGACGACATTCCCGACTTGGTACAAGAGGACGTGTGCGACTTAGGCATCGTCGGCCTCAATGTGGTGGAAGAACAGCGCTTGGCTTTGGAAGCGCGCGGCGTACCAGCCACCTTCGAGCAAATCGGTACGCTGGACTACGGTCGCTGCCGCCTGTCCATTGCCGCGCCCGAAGGCGTTGCCTATGCAGGCGCAAAGTCGCTGGAAGGCAAGCGCATTGCTACCACGTACCCGTACATCCTCGCGCGTTTTCTGCGCGACAACGGCGTCACTGCCAGCGTGGTGACGCTCTCCGGCGCGGTGGAAATTGCGCCGCGCCTCGGCCGCGCCGATTTTATCTGCGACCTCGTCAGCACTGGCAGCACGCTGGTAGCCAACCATCTGCGCGAAGTGGAGGTGGTCATGGAAAGTCAGGCCGTCATCCTGCGCACGCCCGTGCCACTGCCAGCAGAGAAAGATTCCTGGGTGAAGCGCCTGCAAGTGCGTATCGATGGCGTGCAGCAGGTGAAGGAGAGCAAGTACATCATGTTGCATGCGCCGCGCACCGCCCTGCCAGCCATCCGCGCGCTCCTCCCTGGCAGCGAATACCCGACGATCATTCCGTTGGAAGGTCCAGGCGACAAGGTGGCCGTGCATGCCGTCTGTCGTGAGAATGTGTTCTGGGAAACGCTGGAAGCACTGAAAGCGGCCGGTGCGAGTGCCGTGCTCGTGCTACCGGTGGAGAAGATGCTGGCATGAGCGACCTCGCTGCTTCCGTGCCGCCCATTACACTCTGGCAGGAATTGTCGCCTGCGGCGCAGCGTGAGTTGCTGCGTCGCCCTGCGCAAAAAGACGATGCGGCGCGTGTGGCTGCGGCGCGCGAGATCATCGCGGAAGTGCGCGCGAACGGTGATACCGCCCTCTTCGCCTACGCCAAACGCTTTGACAAGGTGGACTTGGCCTCGCTCGCGGTCTCACCGGAAGAGTTCGCTACGGCAGCCGGGCGCCTGACAGACATACAGCGCAACGCTATCGACCGGGCTATTGCCAACGTTCGTGCCTTCCATGCGGCGCAGCGCGGCAAACCACTGGTGCTCGAAACCTCGCCGGGGGTGGTGTGTGAACGCCACGAAGTTCCCCTGCGGGCAGTGGGCCTGTATGTGCCTGCGGGTTCTGCACCGCTGCCCTCTGCCGCCATCATGCTCGCCGTCCCGGCTGAACTGGCCGGTTGTCCCGTGCGCGTGCTCTGCACGCCACCACGCCCCGATGGCGCCGCAGACCCAGGCGTGCTTTACGCCGCTAGTCGTTGTGGTGTCACGCAAGTGTTCAAGGCCGGTGGCGCACAAGCAGTAGCCGCCATGGCCTACGGTACGGACACCATCCCCAAGGTGGACAAAATATTTGGCCCCGGTAACGCTTGGGTCACGGCTGCCAAGATGCTGGTCGCGCAAGACCCGGAAGGCGCGGCGTTCGATTTGCCCGCCGGCCCTTCGGAAGTGCTCGTCATCGCTGATGACACGGCACGAGCCGACTTCGTTGCCGCGGATCTGCTCGCGCAAGCGGAACACGACCCGAGTTCGCAAGTGGTCCTGCTGACGCCCTCGGCCCCTCTGGCGGCGGCCGTACGTGTGGAGTTGGCCCTTCAGTTGGCGCAGCTTTCGCGTCGCGAGGTGACCGCTCAAGCGCTCGTGTGCAGCCGCCTTGTGGTGGTGCCCGATGTGGCCACCGCGTTCGCCGTGAGCAACGACTACGCCCCCGAACACCTCATTGTGCAAGTGGCGGAACCCCGCCGCTGGCTGAGCGAAGTACGTACCGCTGGCTCCGTGTTCCTCGGGCCATGGACGCCGGAACCCATGGGCGACTACTGCAGTGGTACCAACCACGTGCTACCAACCTATGGTTATGCGCGCGCTTATTCGGGCTTGTCGCTCGGGGACTTCGTGCGCCGCATGACTGTGCAGGAAATAACTCCGGCTGGCTTGCGCGACCTCGGCCCGGTGGCCCGCACGCTGGCCGAGCTTGAAGGACTAGACGCTCACGCCAACGCCGTGACCATCCGTCTGAATGCGTTGGAGCGTGGGACGTGAACGATACCGCACGTTTCACGTCTTGGCCTGAATCACTCCTCTCCTTGGCGCGTCCGGAGATTCGCTCACTGGCGACTTACCGCCATGCTCCCTGGGACCCGGCGTATGAACGCCTGCATGCCAACGAAAACCCGTGGCGCAATCCGGCAGACACTTCCACTGCTGGCCTGAACCGCTATCCCGAGCCACACCCGCTGGCCCTCGAGTCGCGGTTGGCGGAACTGTACGGCGTGCCACCGCAATGTCTCATTGCTGGTCGCGGCAGCGACGAAGCCATCGACTTGCTGGTTCGCGTGTTCTGCGCGGCGGGGCAAGACGCCATTCTGCAGTGCCCACCTACCTTCGGCATGTACGCCGTCGCTGCCGGTGTCCAAGGCGCGGCCGTCGTGGACGTGCCCTTGTTGCGCGACGCGGGCTATGCGCTGGACCTGCCGGGAATCGTTGCCGCTGCCCGCAACACAGCCGGCTCTCGCGTCAAACTCGTTTTCCTCTGTGCCCCCAACAACCCGACGGGCAACGATGTGCCATTGGCGCACATCGAGTTCCTCCTGCGCGAACTCGAAGGCCAGGCCATCGTGGTGGTGGACGAGGCCTATGTTGAATTCAGTGGACGGGAAAGCCTCGCGGCGCGCCTCGGCGAGTTCCCGCATCTTGTCATCCTGCGAACCTTGTCTAAGGCCTACGGCCTCGCGGGTGTGCGGTGTGGCGTGGCTATTGGCCACCCCGACCTCGTCGGCTTGCTGCGCCGGGCCATTCCTCCTTACGCCATCCCCGAGCCTTGCATCGAAGCCATTCTAGCGGCCTTAGGTCCAGCAGGAATGACCATGGCAGACCACACGCAACGGCAACTGCTCGCCATGCGCCCGGCCATGCTGACTGCTCTTGCCGCTGCCCCTACGGTGACCAAGGTCTGGCCCAGTGCCACCAACTTCATCATGCTCGATAGCACCGACCCTGCCGCCATCATGGTCAAGGCGCGCGAAGTGCGTTTGCTGTTGCGTGATTTTTCCAGTGGCATCCGCACTCCGGGTGCTGTCCGTATTTCTCTGGGGACGCCTGAGCAAAACGCGCGACTGTTGCGCGCACTAGACGCCCCCCTGCCGGAGGGCTTCGCATGAGCCAGTTGCCAGCCGTATTGTTTATTGACCGTGACGGCACACTCGTCATCGAGCCAGAAGACCAGCAGGTAGACCGTCTCGACAAAGTCCGCTTCGTGCCGGGTGTGTTCGCGGGGCTGCAAGCACTGAAGGCCTCGGGATACCGGTTCGTCATGGTGACCAATCAGGACGGACGTGGTACCGCGAGTTTCCCGGAGGAAGACTTCGCCATTCCACAGGCGTTCATTCTCGAAGCATTCGCGTCGCAAGGCATCACCTTCGACGAAGTCTTCGTGTGTCCTCACAAACCGGCCGATGGCTGTCATTGCCGCAAGCCACTGACCGGTCTGCTGGACCCGTGGCTAGCGCGCAACCCCATTGACCGCCAGCGCAGTGCCGTCATCGGTGACCGCGATAGCGACCTGCAACTCGCCAAGAATCTGGGGATTGACGCTTTGCGCATCCTGCCCGGTGGCGGCGCGGGCAACCAACCTCCCGGCGGTCCGGAATTCACTTGGGAAGCCGTCGTACGTTGCCTCAGTGGGCGTCACCGTACCGCGCGCATCGCGCGCAAGACCCGTGAGACGGACATCGTCGTGGCAGTCGACCTCGACAGCGAAGGACCGCAAACGCTGCACACTGGCATTGGCTTTTTCGACCACATGCTGGAGCAAGTAGGCAAGCACGGTGGTTTCCAACTCGACCTGCGTTGCCAAGGTGACTTGCAGGTAGATGAACACCACACCGTGGAAGATTGTGCGCTCGCGCTCGGTCAGGCACTGCGCGAAGCGCTCGGCGACAAGCGCGGCATTGGTCGCTATGGTTTCCTGCTGGCGATGGACGAAGCTGAGGCGCAGGTCGCCATCGACCTCTCCGGTCGCGCCTATTTCGTCTGGGAAGGAAAGTTCAACCGCGAGAGTGTCGGCGGCCTGCCGACAGAGTTGGTCCCGCATTTCTTCCGTAGTTTGGCGGACACGCTCGGTGCGGCTATCCATGTGACGGTTCGCGGCGAAAATTCCCACCACATGGTGGAA
>CALQLF020000115.1 GCA_943331345.2 Candidatus Planktophila lacus
CCGCATGGCGCGCCAGCACTGTGCCGGCCACATAGTTTCCGGAAGCCGGCACCACGGGGTAGAACCCCAGCGTAGACAGCACCAGCCAAGCGCTCATCTGGCCGCAGTCGTCGTTGCCGACAATGCCATCTGGACCGCTGCCATAGAACTGGCTGGCGATACGGCGACCCATCGCTTGGCCCTTCTGCGGCGAAGCCGTCCACGCATAGAGGTAGGCAATGTGGTGGCTAGGCTCGTTGCCGTGCGCGTACTGCCCTATCAACGCCTCCTGCCCCAAGTGCTTGTTGTCGCCCGGCGCCTGCACACTGAAGAAGCGGTCAAGCCAGCCTTCAAAAGCCGCGGGGCCGCCCATCTGCGCCACCAAGCCATCGGGGTCATGCAGTGCAGGCGTCAGCGTGTATTGCCAGGCATTGGCCTCGGTGTAATCACCGGGGTTGTTCATGGGGCTAGTGGGCACGAGCGGGTCGAATGGTTCGCGCCAGCGGCCGGTGCTGTCCTTGCCACGCATCATCTGCGTTTGGACATCCCACAGTTGGCGCCAGCCTTGCGAACGCCGGGCGAAGCGCTCGGCCACTTCAGGCTGGCCTACGGCCGCAGCCACGCGGGCAACGGCGTTGTCGCCGATGCCCAGCTCCAGCGTCTGGCTGACGGACTCGCCCGCGACGCGGTCAAACGGCAAATAGCCACCGAAAGTGTCGTACACGGTCCAGTCGCGTTGCGCCCAGCTTGGCGCAAGCGGCCGCGGCAGGCTGGACGTTTCCACCATCGCTTGCAGCGCCGCTTGCTTGTCGAAGCCCGGCTCTTGAGTGTCGAAGCCCTTCGCCACGGCTTCCGCGATGATGGGCAGCGCGGGATTACCAATCATGGTGTGCGTTTCGCGGCCCCAGGCAGTCCACAGCGGCAAGTAGCCTTGTGCCCGGTGGTGGGCCAACAGGGTGTTGACGATGCCCGGTATGCGCTCCGGCACCACCAGCGTCAACAAGGGGTGCAGCCCGCGGAAAATGTCCCAGAGGCTCAGCGTGCTGTAGTAAACGCCGTTAGGCGCCGCCATCACCTCGCCGGTAGGGCCACGGACCCGACCGTCAGCATCGGCGATATCGCTGGGGTGCAGCAGCGTGCGGTAAAGCGCCGAGTAGAAGATTTTCTTAGTGCGCGCGTCGGCATCTATTTCGATGCGGGCAAGCAACTGCTGCCACTGCACCGTAGCAGCCTTCGCAACGGCGTTGAAGGGCTTGTCTTCATCTACAGCGAGGTTACGACGAGCACCGTCTACGTCCACTGTTGAAAGCGCCACGCGAGCGTGCAATACGCGGTTGGAAACCAGATCGAAGTCGAGCACGTAACGCGCAGCCTTGTCGTTCGTGCGCGCCGGAAGCGTTATCACCTTGAGTATCGGGTGGTCGAAGCGCACCACGAAGGCAGTCTCGCGTTCCACCCAGTTCTTGGCATGCGCGGTGCCTGTGACTTCGCCGCGGGCAGCATCCACTTGCGAAGTGGCCTGCGTCAAGCGCGGTCCTTCGCCGAAGATAAGCCCATGCTGCAGGTCGACCAGCACCTGCACCCTGCCCTTCTGCTTGAAGGTATAGCGGTGGAATGCCACTCGCTGCGTCGTCGTCAACTCCACCTTCACGCCGTGTTCTGGCAATTCCACGCCGTAGAAGCCCGGGCGCGCACGTTCACTGGCCTTGTCTTTCTCGGCGGAAAAATCTTGGCTGGCTGCGGTCCACTGCATACCGGCAGCCGGCATCAACAGCACGTCGCCCATCTCCGGGATGCCCGCGCCGCTGATATGCGTATTCGAGAAGCCCAGGATGCGCGGCGCACGGTACTGGTAGCCACTACTGTAGTTCCAGCCGCGGTCAGCGTTGTCCGGGCCGGGCGCTACCATGCCGAAAGGCACCATCGCCGCCGGTGTCACATGGCCCGTACCGTCGGTACCGATGAACGGGTCGACGTAGCGGGTGAGGTCGGCGCCGGCTACAGCGACATTCGACGCTACCACCAGCCCCCAGAGGAGCAGCCAGCGCAACCAGTTCATAGTCCATCGGTTCATGGCGCGGGTATCCCAGCCGTCAGCGTCTTGCCGAAGAAGCGCAGCGTATCTTCCAAATACTGCGTCCAATAGGCCCAGTCATGCCCACCGGCATGTTCAGCGTATTCGTGGGCGATGCCTGCTTGCAGCAGGTCCGCATGAAGCTGGCGGTTCGCGTCGGTGAGAATATCGTCGCGTCCGCAGTCGAAGCGCAAGGCCGGAAGCGGTGGGCTGGCGGTTCGGAGGGCGTCGAGAACGCTGGTATCCGCGGGGGTCCCAGCCCACCCGTCGCGGCTCTCCGCCATCAGCGCGTCCATCTGCGTAGCGTCGGTGACCGAAGAGTGCCCGGCTGCGGCCACGAAGCGCTGCGGGTAACGCCCTGCCAACCGCAAGGCACCAAAGCCGCCCATGCTGAGGCCAGCAACGAACAGCGGCGAAGCTTCGCTACAGGCATCGCACGCCGCACTTGCGGCCGCGGGCACTTCTTCCGCTATCCAGCATTCGAAGTCTTGCCCGCCATGGGCCACGTAGCCAGAACCATCGCCCCACAAGCCGTCGCTAGGCATGACCATCACCATAGGCGGGATGACCCCTTCGTCTATCAAGCGTTGCGCAGTCAGGTGCGCCGCGCCCTTGAAAGCCCAAGCCCAATGGGAACTGTAAGCACCATGGAGCAACAACACCAACGGTACGTCGTGTAAATCCGCCGCTTGCGGCGGCACATACAAGAGAAGGTCGGCACGTTGCCCCAACGCCGCGCTCTTCACGGTGACAAAGCGAATGCCGGGCGGCGCGAAAGCCGCATTGGACACTTCAACCGTTCGAAACATGGCGTGTCTTCCCTACTGCCGTTGGCGATCCTTCAGCGCGACCAAATGACGGGGTTCTTGCGGGTGTCGATAATCTCGCCCTCAAGCGCACCCGGACACCATTGGTCGCGGTCGTTGGCCTGAATGGCGTTCAGCGCAGGAACCAGACGCATAGCGGCATCCATGTAGATCACCGTCATCACCGAACGCGGCTGCGTGCTGGTGTTGGCGCCGGCCTTGTGGAAGGTCCAGCCCAAGTGAAAGCTCACCTCGCCCAAATCGAAAGCACCCACTTCGAACGGAAAGCCATGACGCGCCATGTTCTCGGTAATGCGTGCTTCGCTTTCATCGCTGATGCCAAGATCGCGTCCGAACGAGACGCCCTGGCTACCGGCATAGAAACCCAGCGGCCCCATTTCCAGTGGCACTGCCTGCAACGGAATCCACGCGGTAATGGTGCGGTCGCTGGCCAGCGGCCAGTAGTACTGGTCCGCGTGGGCCGGTGTAATGCCGCCGCTCGGTTCCTTGTAGAGGCTTTGGTCGTGGTAAAGGCGCACTCCACGCACCTCCAGCAATTCCGCCGCGATGCGCGCCAGCCGCTGCCCCATCACAAAACGTGCCACCAGCGCACTCTTCTCCCACAAGTTCATCACCTGCAGGAACGCGCGGTCGTAGGTGCTGCGCTCCTCCAATGGGCGGCTCTCGGTGTTCAGCTCGATGGTCAACCGCGTTATCTCGCGCCCGTAGTAAGCCAGCGTGGCAGGCGACAAGACTTGCTTCAGCTTGATGCAACCATCGCGGCGAAACGCCTCGACCTGTTCCGGAAGCAGGGCGTAGGGGGTATCGAGGTCAGGCCAAAGGGCGGTGTCGTTCGGCAGAGTGGTTGATGTGTTCATGGCAGACGGGTTCATGGCAGATTGGTTTATGGCGAGCGATTTCATGGCAGGTGTGTTCAAGAAAATAACTTGCGTTGCTTTGGCTTAAACCAATGGCAGGTAGAGCGCTGCTCCAGCAGGCAGCTGTAGTTGGTCACGCTCGAGTGCCGCACCTGCGTGTGTGAATAGCGGCGCGCCGCAGCTACCACCAGCGAGTGGCCAAGGCACGGTGGCGCTGTTGCTACCAAGATTGAAAGCGAGGAGCAGTTCGTCGGATACGGCATCCACATACCGCCGGCGAATTACCAACACATCGCCCTCTGCCACCAACACTTCCAAATCACCCAAACGCAGTGCCGCATGCTTGCGCCGCAGCGCCAGCAATTGGCGTGTGGCGTTCAACGTCGAAGCCGGGTCTGCCAATTGCTGGTCGACAGCCAGCGGTGCATGCGCCGCGTCCATGGGCAGCCACGTTCGTGCGGTACTACTGAACCCCAGTTGTGGCGCATCTGCTCGCCACGGAAACGGCGTACGACAGCCATCACGGCCGGGGTTCAAGGGCCAGTTCGCCAAGCCATACGGGTCGCGCAGGTCTTCGAAGGCCACCGTACTCTGCGGCAGCCCCAGCTCTTCGCCTTGGTACAGAAACACCGTGCCACGCAAAGCCAACAGCAGCGCCAGCCAAGTGACAGGCGTGGCCCCAGCAGTGGCAAGCACAGCATCGCCGCTACCGCCGAACGCGAATGCGCCAACCGCACCGCCGCCCCAGCGCGACGCCACCCGTGGCGCGTCGTGGTTCGAAAAGGCCCAGCTCGGCCAAGCCTTGCCGCCAGTTTCCTCACTCCATGGCGCGAGATAACGCAGCACGTGCTTGGCGTCGGGCCGGTCGCCCAAGAACGCAAACGAGTACGCCGTGTGCAGCCGCTGCGCGCCCTGCGTGTACTCCATCATCGTAGGCAAGGGGTCCGCGCCGCCTATCTCGGCTACCGCCATGCGCGCGCCATAGCTGTCCATCAGCGCCCGCAGGCGCTCGAAGAATACCGGCGCTTCCGGCTGGTCCGCGTTGTGCACATGGCGCTGCATCAACACTGGCGAAGCGCCGCGTTGGCCTTCCTGCAGCGGCGGGTTGTCTTGCAGAGCGCGGCTATGGAAATACAAGTTCGCAGTGTCGAGACGGAAGCCATCCACGCCGCGGTCCAGCCAAAAGCGCGCTACCTCCAGCACCGCATCCTGCACGGCGGTGCAGTGAAAGTTCAGGTCCGGCATTTGCGGCAGGAAGTTGTGCAGGTAGTACTGCTGCCGCCGCGAATCCCAGCGCCACGCGGGGCCGCCCATCCAGCTTTGCCAATTGTTCGGCGGTGTGCCATCTGGCTTCGGGTCCGCCCACACGTACCAATCCGCCTTGGCGTTGGTGCGGCTGCTGCGGCTTTCCTGGAACCAAGGGTGTTCGGCAGCGGTGTGGCTCCACACTTGGTCGACGATGACCTTCAGCCCCAGCCGATGCGCCTCGAGCAGCAAGGCATCGAAGTCCGCCAAGGTGCCGAAGAGCGGGTCCACGCCCAAGTGGTCCGCCACGTCGTAGCCGAAGTCGCGCATGGGGCTGGTGAAAAACGGCGACAGCCAGATGCCATCCACGCCCAGCTCCGCCACATACGGCAAGGCCTGCGTCACGCCGGCCAAGTCGCCGACGCCGTCGCCATTGGCGTCAGCTAAGCTGCGCGGATAGATCTGGTAGACCGTGGCGCCACGCCACCATTCGTTGCTCACAGGCTGCCCTAGTTGCGGAAAACCGGTATTCTGCTGCTCAATCAGGCGCTAAACATCCTGTCGGGACGCCCGTAATGACTGTTTTCATACTTTCATTTGCAAGGTAGCCAGCGTGTTCCTACGCCACCGTCCGTGCGTGTTTGCCGCCGCATTTCCCGTGGCAGTCCCTCAGGCATTTTCCCGGGCTCCCCGGGTATTTCCCCGTGAATTCCCCCGGCCATGAAAGTCGCCCGCGAACCCATTCCCACGGCGGACGAGAGCCTGCGCTACCTGCACCTGCAGCTGCCGGTATTTCGCGGCGAACTGCACCGCCACGGGCATTTCGAACTGACATGGATACAGCGCGGCGAGGGCCTGCGCTGGGTGGGCGACAGCGTGGCGCCGTTCTTCGACGGCGACGTGGTGCTGGTGGGCAGCGAGATTCCCCACCTGTGGGCCAGCCGCGGACCCGAACCGGCGGAGCCCTGCATCGCTACCGTGCTGCAGTTCCCGCCAGACTGGACGCGGCGCTTCGGCCTGCCAGAACTGAAGTCCGTGGCGCCAGTGATGACGCGTGCCGCAGCGGGCTTGGAGGTGCTGGGCGAAACACGCACGGCAGTGCAGCGCCTGCTGGAAGGCGTAGCGGGCGCTTCAGCACTGCGACGCGTGGCAGTGCTACTGGAGGTGCTGGACCGGCTTCAGACCGGCGCGGAGGACCTGCGACCACTCTCCGGCACCCTTTCTGCGGCGTCGGCAGAAGGCGCTGGCACCAGCGCGGGCCTGCCACGCATAGACCGAGTGCTGAGCTGGGTAGAAACGAACCTCGGCAACGACCTGCGAGTGGAGGACGCCGCTGCCATCGCACACGTGACGCCGGCCGCCTTCGGGCGCTTCTTCAAACGCGAGGTAGGCAAGAACTTCACGGCCTACGTGAACGACGCGCGCTGCGGCTGGGCAGCGCTGCGGCTGGTACAAGGCACCGAACCCATCGCGCAAATAGCACAGACCTGCGGCTTCCCTACTCTCTCGAATTTCAGCGAACAGTTTCGGCGCCGGTATGGAATGGCGCCGCGGGAGTTCAGGGTAGGCCGTGAAGAGGAGAAACGAGGGGCGGATAAAGCCAGTCGCTAGAAGGTTGCACCCACGCGTCTTATTCACTTCGGCCCGCGTAAGCGAAGCGCAGGAAAACCGCTTCGTTCTGCGTTGCGCGCCCATTGGCAGAAGCGTAGAGCCCCACGTGAACGCCGGTGTAGTTGAACCCCGACAACGCCGCTGGCGAAAGCGCACGTGCGTCCAGACGCGGACCGATGTCCCGCCAATGGCGGCCGTTGCTGGAGACCTCGAACTGAAGTTCGAGGCCATCCAGACGCGCTCGCAGTTGCACCACACCAGGCGCCGCATGGACCGTTCTTGGTTCGGTTACCGGCCCCGTTGCCACCTCCTTGCGCTGCTCGCCTTCCCATTGCGATAGCCGCCACTCAGGGCCGGCGGCACCACCGTGAAGTGTTAGAGAAAAAGCTGCGCCCTCTTTCTGGATGACCACCAACCCAGCCTCCTCACCCGGGGCCGGAGAAAAACGCAGCGTGGTGGTCGCGCTGAACGATGAATGCTGCTGAGGCACGCCGATGAAGCTGTAGCGGGTGCGGTCCGCCATGGCCGCCGGCTGCAGCGCGAGACGAAGTTCCCCGTTAAATAAGCGATGGAAAGGCGCTGCCGGCGCCCGTCGCCAACGCCAGCGCGGGTGCAGCGTTGGCTGGTCGAACTCATCCACCCAAGCATTCACCTGCTGCTGGGGCTTGCCGGCAAAAGGCAGCGGAGCGACCAACTCCACCTTGCCGGTTTGCGGCGCGAACACCGGCACGGTCATCGGGTCCTGCTTCCAGGCCTCCGGCTCTTTTTCCCAAGTGACCGGCACCAGAAAAGTCTCGCGGCCCATGAGTGCGTGCCCGCCCGCCAACGGACGCCACCCCAGCGCCACAGCAAACCAGCGCCCATCCGGCGTATCCACCAAGTCTGCATGCCCCACACCCACCACGGGATGGTCGTGCGACAACTGCCGATGCGTCAGCACGGGGTTGCGCGGGTTGTTGCGGTACGGCCCGCGAATATCGCGCGCCACTGCCACCGACACCGCGTGCTCAAGCCCCGTGCCACCTTCGGCCACCAACAGCACATATTGCCCAGCGTGCTTGTAAAGGTGCGGGCCCTCCACCCAGATGCCTTGGCAGCAGCCCCGCCACAAGGCAGTGACCGGCCCCACCAGTTCAAGCCGCTCCGCGTCGAACTCCTGCAGCCAGATTTCCGCCTCCCCAGCAAACGCGGACTTTTCCGGTAAACGATTCGCGGTGTACCAGGCGCGACCGTCGTCATCGAAAAACAAAGAAGGGTCGATGCCTTCCGCACCAGCCAATGCCTTCGGCGGCGACCATGGGCCAGCCGGTTTGGTGGCCGTGGTGACAAACGACACGGGCCGGTTGTCCACGATGCTGGTGGCGACAACGTAAAAGCGGCCGCCGTGGTAACGCAGCGTGGCCGCCTGCATGCCGCCACTGGAAGGCGTGTCTTGCAGCCCAAGGCGATCGGGAGAGTTCACGGCATAGCCCACCAGTTCCCAGTTCACCAAGTCGCGACTGTGGTGGATGGGCAGCGCCGGGAAATACTCGAAACTGGAATTGACGAGGTAGTAGTCCGGCCCCACTCGCACGATGGAAGGGTCGGGCTTGAAGCCA
>CALQLF020000116.1 GCA_943331345.2 Candidatus Planktophila lacus
CATCCAGTCCAGCAGCTCGAAGTAGCCACCGGCCATGAATAGCTCCAGCCCGATCTTGTAGAACGTCACGCTATCGCCGAGCTGCTCCACCGTCTGGCGGGCCTCAGTGGCGTCGGCCACGTCCATGGCGAAAATGAGGCGGTCACGGCTGGGAATGGGCTTGGGCTGCATGCGGCGAAACTCCTGCGTTACCCGCCTATTGTAACCTCCCGGCGCCACGGCGCCTTTTAGCCCCCCAACCACACGGTATTGTCGACCCCTGCCGCCACCGCCTCTCGTTCTGGCGGCGGCGGCGCTTCGCCGTTGAAGCGCCATGGCGAGGCGAATTGCCAGTGGGCGCCCAGTTCCGGGTGTTCCACCTGCCGCACCATGCCTCGTGCCTTCGCGTGCTCGGAAACCAGCGCTTCGTCCAGCGTCAGCACGGGCGTGAAACAGGCATCGACCGTGGCGAACTGGGCCACCCATTCCGCCTGCGTCTTCCCGGCAATGACTTCGGCGATAGCAGCGCGCGCGGAGACCGCCGCCTTGCCTTGGGCGTGCCCCTGCGGCACGAGGTCCGGCCGTCCCACGGCATCGCACCAGTTCTGCCAGAACTTCATCTCCAGCGCGCCCAGCGCCATGTAGCGGCCATCGCTCGTGGCGAAAGTGCCGTAGCAAGGCAGGCCGCCGCTGAGATAGTCCTGGCCGCGCTTGGCGGCGCGCCCCATGCTCTGCTGTGTCATCGCGGCCGGAATGTTTTGCGCCATCACGCAGTCCGTCATCGACACGTCCACATGGCACCCGCGGCCATGCTTACGCGCTGCCAAAACGGCAGCCAAAATGCCAACGGCTGCCGACAGCGCGCCGCCGGCAATGTCTGCCGCCGGGAAGTTTCCCTGCGCAGGCGCACCGTCCGCCGCGCCTTGCTGGTCCAGCACGCCCGCGAGCGACTGGTAGTTGATGTCGTGCCCACCGGCATCGCGCAGCGGGCCTGTTTGACCGTAGCCAGTGATGGAGCAATACACGAGCGCCGGGTGCGCTGCTGACAACGCGGCATAGCCAATGCCCAGCCGCTCGGCAACGCCTGGCCGGAAGCCTTCTACCACGACTTCACAAGTGGCCGCCAATTTCGCGATGGCTGCTTGCCCTTCGCTGGTACGCAAGTCCACCGCCACGCACTGCTTGCCCCGCGCCAACATCAGGAACAACTTGGTGAACTGCTGTCCCGACAGGCCAAGGCTGCCATCGCGTGCCTTCGGGGCTTCCACCTTGATGACTTCGGCACCAAGGTCTGCCAAGTGCAGCGTGCACAGCGGGCCGGGTAGTAACGCGGTGAAGTCGAGCACGCGCAGACCGGCAAGCGGTTGCGATAAGCGTGGCTGAATAGTCGTCATGGAACGCTCTCCGTTATCACAGGGTAGCGTACCGCTTCGGTCTCAGGCGCAGTCAGCCCGAACAAAACGCGGTACCGCGCCTGCCCCCACATAAGCGGACAGACGCCCTTCCAGCGCTTTTTCTATCGGCTCGTCCGCAGCGTTCAGTCGCAACACCGCGCCCGTTCCCAACAAATAGCGGACATGCGCCAACGTCTCGCCCGTGGCAAGCAGCAGGTTCATGCCTTCGAGAGGACGGTGACCAAAGAGACAATTGGCAAAATCGATGGCCGTGCGCGGTGCGCGCGCGAACTCTAGCAACTGGTCGAAACGACCGGCATGTTCCGCCTCCAGTGCGTCCAGTCGCGCGTGGGCACCACGGAAGGGGCGTCCGTGCGCTGGCAGTACTAACGTTGACGCAGGCAATTCACGTAGCCGTCGCAACGAGGTCAAGTGCGACCCCATCGGGTCATCGAGACCACCCTGCGGGTAGAGGCTCACGTTGCTGGAGATGGTGGGTAGCAGTTCGTCACCAGCGATGAACAAGCCAGCCGCGGCGGCATGAAGGCAGGCATGCCCTTCCGCGTGGCCATCGTGCAGCGACACCGCAAACGGCAGGGCGGTACCAGTGAAACTGTCGCCATCCGCCAAGGGAGTCGCCAGCGGCGGCAGACCTCCCACCACGGAGCGCAATACGTGGCCCGCACGTGCGTCTTGCAGCAAACGGGGGTAATCGACACCCCATTGCTCGCCGAAAACGGGAATTCGTTCCGCATGGGCGTTTTGGAAAACGCGAGCGCCAGCCGCGAATGCACCAACACTCATGGTGACGCTAACGCCGCAATATTCCGCCAGCCAACTGGCCATGCCGAAGTGGTCCGGGTGATGATGCGTAACGAGAATGCCCCGAAGCGACGTCGCCAACCCATAGCGCGCGAGCAAAGGCCGCCAGGCCTCCCGCACGACGGGCAGCCCGAGACCGGTGTCCACCAGCCACCAACCACCATGGTTTCCCGGCGCCAGCCAGACATTGATGTGGTCCAGGTAACCGGGAACCGGCAAGCGAATCCACTGCAAGCCGTGTTCCAACTCGACCACTTCCCCATGCGCCGGCGGCAGCGTAGGCAACCATTCCATGCCGGGCGGTGCGGGGCGGTGCGGCGCTAGCCGCGGCACGCTCACGAAGAGGTCAACTTGAACATGCCCGCGGTGCTATCGGCACGGGTGGCGGCGAATTCCGTCTGCAAACGGGCGACAATCTCCGCCACGGGTAACACTTCCCGCAGTGCGCCCACACCCTGCCCCGCGGACCAAACTTCCTTCCACGCTTTTGGACGGTCTTGGCCAGGTTTAAAAATATCCTTGGGCCCTTCGGTACCCGGCAGACTGCCGAGCCGCATGAGTGCTGCGACATCCACCCCGTTCGCCGCAATGCTGGGCCCCAGGTAGTTGGCGGGAATACCGCTGAACACCGCCGTATAGACGATGTCAGCCATCGTCGCCTCCAGCATCATCGCCTGCTGCGGTGCTGGCACGTGAGCCTCGCTGGCCACGAGGAAGCGGGTACCCATGTAGGCAAGGTCCGCGCCGAGGTCGAGCGCTGCACGAATGGCGCGCCCCGTGGAAAGCGCACCGGCGAGCAGCAAGGTACCGTCGTATTCGGCGCGCACCTCCTCCACGAAGGCGAATGGGTTCATGGTGCCGCCGTGGCCACCCGCGCCGGCACACACCAGCACGAGCCCATCTACGCCACATTCCAAAGCCTTACGTGCGAATTTCATGGTGGTGACATCGTGGAACACGATACCGCCCCAAGCGTGGACGGCGTTGACCACGGCTTCGGGCTTGCCCACTGAAGTGATGACGATGGGCACCCGATGACGCGCCATACACTCAAGGTCCGCGGCCACGCGCGTGTTGGAGCCGTGCAGGATGAGATTCATGCCGTAAGGGGCAATGCGCTGTTCCGGGTTCGCCGCTTGGGCCGCCGCCAGCGCCGCGCCGATACGCGTCAGCCATGCATCCAGTTCTTCCGTGGTGCGGGCATTCAGCGAGGGAAAAGTACCCACGATGCCAGCCAGACACTGGGCGATGACGAGTTCCTCGCGGCTGGCGAGAAACATGGGCGCGCCGACCAAAGGCAACGTTAAACGGTTCTGCAGCAATGCGGGCAAGGCCATGGGAATCCTTCAGCGCTGCGATTGCCCGACCTGGAACAGCATGACACTAATGAGCGCAGCTCCAAGCGACGCATAGTGCCAGCGGTTGGCCGGTTCGCCGCCCATCACCCAACCTACCACCACCGTAGTAGTGACAATAGCGATAGCGGCATAGACCACATACCAAGCCGTGCCATAACGCGAGTACAGCAAATTGAAGCCGATATAGCAGAGAAACAACCCAAAGCCGCTGAACAAGATAGGGACCGCGGCATGACGCAGATCGGCTCGCGAAACCGGTCCGACTGCGGGCGAAGCCAGCAAAGCCAACAAAGCCGCCAGCCCAGCGCTACCAGCCACCACCAGCAGGCCGTTGGCCAGTCCCACAGATTGCCGCTGGCCCCAGGCATAAAACGCGTTGCCTACTGCTGCCACGAGACATAGCAGCAGTGGAATGAGCGCCTTCATCGCTTTGCCCGGATGGCTAACGAAGCGAGCAGGAGAAACAACAGAGAGAAACCGACGGCATTCGCTAGTACCTGCGTATAGCCCAAGCGGCTCACGTCAATAAAAAAATACGGGTAAGCTCCCGTCATCTCACCGCGCACTAGCAAATAGCCGAAATAGGCTGACGGATACCCCATCATGGGCGGCAAGTGAACCCAGTTCAGGTTCCCGTGCGGCACGGCACGCCACCAGAACACCACGAACGCTGGTGGAATGAGGTAGTGCAGGAAGCGGTCTACCACCCACTGGAGCCCTTCCGGATGGTATTGGTGGCGCAGCAGCAAAAAGTACACGGCGCCCACAATGACAATGGAAGCCATGGCGCAAGTGACGACCCATGGTTGTCGCCACCAACTCCAGCGCTCCGCGCTCCGCTCAGGCAATGCGAATGCGGTGGAAACCACTGCGCAAAAGGCGTTTGTCGTGAGCGTAAAGTAGCCGAAATACATCACCACGCCCCACCAGAAGCCACGCCCTTCGGCCATCTGATGCGTAGTGGTGAGGTAGAACTGCAGGATGAGCACTGTCCAGCCAACAACAGCCAAGGCTGTTGCAAAGCGGCGCACGTAGGTCTCCATTCATTCCCCTTGAAACAACGCGGGAAACCGCGGATTGAAAATTCAAACCGCCGGATCGTAGAGGCGGGAGTGTTCGCTGATAGCGAAGCGGTCGGTCATGCCGGCAATGTAGTCGGCTACTGCGCGGGCGCGCCCGGCTTCGCCTTCGGCTGCTTCCATCCGCCCTGCCGCATCGCGATGCTCGCCAGGGAGCAAGCGTACGTCTTCGAAGTAGGCACGAAACAAGTCTTTCAGCGTGCGCTGCGCCTTGGTGGTCATGCGCACCACACGGAAGTGCCGATACACGCGCTCACGCAAGAACTGTTTCAACGCGAGATGATCGGCGGCGATGTCCTCGCTGAACCCAACGAGTTGGCGTCCGGCAGCGCGCACTTCCTCGGCAGAACGAACACCTGAAGCCTCAATGCGCTGCAAGGTCGCATGGGTGAGGTCGGTGATGACCTCGTTAATCATGCGCCGCACCACTTCGTGGATGAGCCGTCGTTCACTCAAGCCCGCATGGGCCGCACGCACCGCGGAATGGTGCCGGCGGAACAGCGCCAGTTGATCCAGTTCATCAAGACCGACCAGACCGGCACGCAAGCCATCGTCGACGTCGTGATGGTTGTAGGCGACTTCATCCGCCACATTGGCCAGCTGCGCCTCGAGCGACGGTTGCTGACGGTCCAGGAAGCGGCGCCCCAGTTCGCCAAGCGCCGCGGCGTTACGGGCGCTGCAGTGCTTCAGAATTCCTTCGCGCGACTCGAAAGTAAGGTTCAAGCCGGAAAAGGCCGCGTACTTTTCTTCCAGCTCGTCGACCACGCGCAGGCTCTGCAGGTTGTGCTCGAAGCCGCCGTACTCGCGCATGCAATCGTTCAGCGCGTCTTGGCCGGCGTGCCCAAAGGGCGTGTGCCCGAGGTCGTGCGCTAGTGAAATGGCTTCGCAGAGCGCCTCGTTCAACCGCAGCACCCGCGCGATGGACCGTGCCACCTGCGCCACTTCCAGCGAATGCGTCAGGCGCGTGCGGTAGAGGTCGCCCTCGTGGTTGACGAACACCTGCGTCTTGTAGACCAGCCGGCGGAACGCACTGCTGTGGACAATGCGGTCGCGGTCGCGCTGATATTCACCGCGAAGGCGTGCCGGTGTTTCGGCGTGCAACCGCCCACGGCTGCCCGCTTCGTGCTGCGCGTAGGGCGCAAGCCCCGCATCCGGGTCGGGGCGCAGCGGCTCGCTCATGCCACTGCCGCCTGCAGTTCAGCCAGCAAGGCTTCTTCAGGGTAGTCGGCGGTAATAACGCCTTCACCCAGTCGACGTAACAACACCAACCGTAACTGGCCTTTCAGCACTTTTTTATCCAGCCGCATCAGTTCCAGCGTGCGCTCCACGCCGAGTTTTGGCGCCGCTATTGGCAAACCGAGCGCTTCCAGCAGGGAACAGACGCGTTGTACGTCCGCGGCGGATAGCCAACCCAGACGCTGCGACAAGCCGGCCGCCAGCACTATGCCGATGGCCACCGCCTCGCCATGGAGGTATTCCCCATAGCCGGCGCCCGTCTCGATGGCGTGGCCAAAAGTATGGCCTAAATTCAGCAGCGCCCGCGGGCCCTGTTCGCGTTCATCAATGGCCACGAGATGGGCTTTGCATTCGCAGCTCCGGCGAATGGCATAAGCCAACGCCACCGGGTCCCGCGCGCGCAACTGCGCGGCGTTGGTTTCCATCCACCCGATAAACGCTTCGTCCATGATGAAGCCGTACTTCGCCACTTCAGCGAGGCCCGCGGCGAACTCGCGCGGCGGCAGAGTCGCCAACGTGGCCGTATCCGCAATGACCGCGGAAGGCTGATGGAACGCACCGATAAGATTCTTGCCGCCCGGATGGTTCACGGCAGTCTTGCCGCCGACGGAGCTGTCCACCTGTGCCAAGAGCGTCGTAGGCACCTGCACGCAGGCCACGCCGCGCTGCCACGTGGCCGCCGCAAAGCCGGTGAGGTCACCGATGACACCGCCACCCAAAGCCACCAAACCGCCATCGCGCGGGATGCGGTGTTCCACGAGGGCATCAAATACCAACGACAGGGTACCCAGCGACTTGTGCTGCTCACCATCGGGAACGATACAAGTATGGACGCGACGCCCCGGCATCGCCGCTTGCAGCGCTGCCAAGAGGCGGTCGAGATACAGCGGCGCGACGGTCGGGTTGGTAACCACCAGCAACGGACCGGAAGGCATCTGACTGCACCAAGCGGTAGCGTCATCCAGCATTCCCGGACCAATATGGATGGGGTAAGTCGCACCCGGGAGCACGACATCAAGGCGTTGAGGGTTCACGGCAGGCTCTCCAGCCCCCCAGTTTACGGCATCGAACACGGCTGCCCGGTAAGCCGCCGCCACATCATCCGCCACTGACTGCACCTTGCGACGATCGGTATTCACCACAGCATGTGCCACGCCACGATAGAGCGGCTCGCGGAAGGCCATGAGTTCCGCCAGGCGCTGCGCGGGGTTGGCGACATTGGCCAACAACGGACGATGCTGCCCATGCGCGGTTCGCTCGGCCTGTTCTTCCACCGAGGTATGCAGATAGACGACAAACCCGCGTTCACGTAGCACCGAGCGGTTTGCCTCAGCGATGACCGCACCGCCGCCGGTAGACAACAGGCAGCGCTTACGCTGCGTAAGTTCCGCAATGATTTCGCGTTCGCGCTGACGGAACCCCGCCTCGCCCTCGCGCTCGAAGATATAGGTGATGTCGACACCGGTCCGGCGCTCGATCTCGGCATCGCTGTCGACGAATTGCAGGCGCAACAGGCGGGCGACCGACTTGCCGACCGCTGTTTTTCCGGACCCCATGGGTCCGACCAGGAACAGGTTGCGCATGGTCAGTAGAGGCTGGCACCCTCGCGCAGAATCTTCGGCGTCACGAAGATAAGCAGTTCCTTCTTGTTGTTCACGCGCGTGGTCGTCTTGAACAAACGACCGACCGCAGGAACGTCACCGAGGAAGGGTACTTTGCGCTCCGATTCACGCTGCTCGGTTTCCATGATTCCGCCGAGGACTACCGTCTGGCCATCGTTCACCAACACCTGCGTGTTGATGACGCGGGTATCAATGGACGGCACGTTGCCGCCGGTGGCGCTCGCCACGAGCTGGCCAACGCTGTCCTTGCTGACCGTGAGGTCGAGGATGATGCGATTGTCCGGAGTGATCTGCGGCTTCACCCGCAGCGACAACACCGCTTTCTTGAACTGCGTCGAAGTGGCACCGGAGGATGAGGACTCCTGGTAGGGAATTTCCACACCCTGTTCGATGCTGGCTTCGCGCTGGTTCGCCGTGATGACGCGCGGCGAAGACTGGATTTCACCACGGCCTTCCGCCTGCGCCGCCGACAGTTCGAGGTCCAACAACCA
>CALQLF020000117.1 GCA_943331345.2 Candidatus Planktophila lacus
AAGCCGCTGCATTCTTGTATAGTGCAGCGGCTTTTTCGTGTCCGCGAAAAGCCCTAACCCGCTGATTTTTCAGGTCATCTGACCGGGATCAACTGATGAGCGAGCGAGACGACGACCACTTCGACCTCGACGAGGAATTCCTTGACGGCGCTGCCGAAGAGGATCACGACTACGATCGCATCATCGATCGCGTCGATCGGGGAACCAAGCCTAAAGCTGGGGTAAAGAAAGGCCGTGCAGCCTGGAGCAAACTCGAGGACGTCCTCGCTGAGCGCCGTTTGAAACGGGAACTCAGCGATTTCGAAGACGACGAACTCTAGTTTCCACTGCTCCTGAGGGTCTTTCTCTCATGTCCTCTGCTATTTCTGCGGGCGGCGTTCGGCCGTTTGTCGTCCTCAAGTTCGGCGGCACCAGCGTTTCTTCGCGCGCCAATTGGGACCAAATCGCCCGCGTGCTTCGCCTGCGCCTCGCCGCTGGCGAACAGCCCGTGGTGGTGCATTCTGCCGTTTCCGGGGTAACGGATCGCTTGGAGGCCTTGCTGGCCCAGGCGATGAACGGTGACCCGTCCGTGGCCTTGCAGGGTTTACGCGAGCGCCACGAGCAGTTGGCGGCGGACCTTGGCGTGGCGCTGCCGTCCGGCGTGGACGGCCGTCTGCGCGAACTGGAAAAGATTGCCGCTGGCGTCGCCTTGGTGCGCGAAATCAGTGACCACACCCGCGCGCGGGTGATGGGGCAGGGCGAACTCATGGCCACCGAACTCGGCGTGGCCTATTTGCAGTCGCAAGGTCTGGAGGCGGAGTGGGTGGATGCCCGTGAGGTACTGCGCGCCGAGCAGCGCGCCGGTGCTCGTGCTACGTCCAACGTGCTTTCCGCCACCTGCGATTTCGCCCCGGATGCCAGTATGCAGGCGCGTTTTTCCGCTGTGGCTGGCCGGGTCTACGTGTCGCAGGGCTTCATCGCCAGCGATGAGTACGGGCATACGGTGCTACTTGGGCGCGGGGGCAGCGATACCTCGGGCAGCTACTTTGCGGCCAAGTTGGCGGCAATCCGCCTCGAAATCTGGACCGACGTCCCGGGTATGTTCAGCGCGAATCCGCGGGGCATGCCTGCAGCGCGGCTCATCTGGAGCCTGCACTACGACGAGGCGCAGGAAATTGCTTCCAGTGGCGCCAAGGTGCTGCACCCGCGCTGTTTGTTGCCGGTGCGCCAGTACGGCATTCCCCTGCACGTTTACGCGACCCAGACGCCCGAGATGCCGGGCACGGTCATCAGCGCCGCTCCGGCGGGAGCAGACGCGGCACGTGTCAAGGCCATTGCCCTGAAAAAGGGCATCACGCTGGTGTCCATGGAAAGCCCGGGAATGTGGCACCAAGTGGGTTTCCTCGCAGACGCCTTCCAGGTTTTCAAGCAGCATGGGCTGAGCGTGGACCTTGTCTCCACCTCGGAGACCAACGTGACCGTGTCGCTGGACCCACAAGCCAATACCCTGGACCAGTCCACCATGGACGCCCTGCTGGTCAGTTTGGCGGAACTTTGCCGCGCCGAAGTCATCGGGCCGTGCGCGGCGCTGTCGCTCGTGGGTCGCAATATCCGCGGCATCCTGCATGAGTTGGGTGATGCGTTGGCGCTCTTCGAGGAACAGCGCATCTATCTGGTTAGCCAGGCGGCCAACGATTTGAACTTCACGCTCGTCATCGACGAGGAGCAGGGTGACCGGTTGGTGTCGCAGTTGCACGAGCTGCTCATCCGCACCACTCCCGGCGACGCGGTCATGGGTCCCACGTGGGAAGATCTCTACAAGCCGAAAGCATCGCAGACAGCGGTGCAATCGTGGTGGGCCAACGCTACGGCCGCAAAGAAGTTGCAGGCACTTGCCCATGAGCATGGCGCGGCGTACGTCTACGACACAGCCACCCTGCAGGGCCAGGCTAGGGCGTTACGTGGTCTGCAGAGTCTGGACCGCGTGCACTACGCCTTGAAGGCGAACTCGAACCCCGAAGTGCTGCGGGTGCTCGCTGCTGAAGGTATGGCCTTCGAATGCGTGTCGCGCGCTGAAGTGGAACATGTACTCGGTGCTGTGCCGGGGCTCAAGGCGACCGAGATTCTGTTTACGCCGAATTTCGCGCCGCGCGCTGAATACGTCTGGGCGGTAGGCGCCGGAGTGCGCTTGACGCTCGATAACCTGCACCCACTGCGCGAGTGGCCGGAACTCTTCGCCGGGCGCGACTTGTTCGTCCGGCTCGACCCAGGCCATGGCCGCGGCCATCACCAGCATGTGCGTACGGCTGGCACTCATAGCAAGTTCGGTGTGCCGCTGTTCGAACTGGAAGAGTTGGCGCGTCTCGCGGCTGCAGCCGGCGCACGTATTGTTGGGCTGCATGCGCATGTTGGCAGCGGCATTTTCGCCACGGATACATGGCGCGATACCGCCGAGCAATTGGCCGGTGCCGCTGCGGGCCTGCCAGACGTTCGCGTGCTGGATATCGGTGGTGGTCTTGGCGTGCCCGACCGCGCCGACCGTGCACCGGTGGACCTCGCTGCGCTGGACGCCACGCTGGCGGTATTCAAGGCGGCGCACCCGCAGTTCCAGCTTTGGATGGAGCCTGGCCGCTTCCTCGTGGCGCAGGCGGGTGTACTGGTGGCCGAGGTGACGCAGCTCAAGGGCAAGGGCACCATGCAGTACGTGGGCCTCGCTACGGGCATGAATTCGCTCATTCGCCCCGCGCTCTATGGTGCATGGCACGAAATCGTGAACCTCACCCGGCTCTCGGAAGCTGCCACCGAGCGGTACACGGTGGTTGGCCCCATTTGCGAATCCGGCGATGTGCTCGGTAACGACCGCCATCTGCCACCCACGCGAGAGGGTGATGTGGTGCTGGTGGCTACCGCCGGCGCTTATGGTCGGGTTATGTCTTCGCACTACAACTTGCGCCCCCCTGCCGTCGAGATACTGATCTGAGCCGCGCAGCCCCACTGCCGCGTGCAGTGTGGGTGCTGGGCCTGGCGGCTCTGCTGAACGATGCCTCGAGCGAGATGATCACGCCGCTGTTGCCGGTGTATTTGTCGATGTCCTTGGGTGCAGGCCCTGCCATCATCGGCGTCATTGAAGGCTTGGCAGAGGCCACTTCCAGTTTTTTCAAGGTGCTGTCGGGGCGCTGGGTGGACCGCGGTGCCTCGGCCGGGAAGCTGGTCATTGCAGGCTATACGGTGTCCGTGACAGCACGTCCATGGATGGGGCTGGCAGGTAGCGTGTTGGGCTGGCCGGTCATCATGTTGTTGCGCTTTCTGGACCGTGTGGGCAAGGGGCTGCGCACCTCGCCGCGCGATTCGCTGATCGCCGATGTGGTTGAGCCCGGCGCACGCGGGCGCGCCTTCGGCTTGCACCGCGCCTTGGACCATGCCGGCGCAGTCATCGGCCCCTTGCTGGCCGCTGCATTGCTGGCTGCCGGTTGGCCGCTACGCAGCGTGTTCTTGTTTGCGGCCGTGCCTGGGGTGCTGGTGCTGGTAAACCTCTTGGTCGGGTTGTCGCCGCGTTTCAGTGGCGCGCACCCGCCATTAAAGCCGGCTCCCGAGAAACCCTTGCCTGCGAAGATGAGCAGCGATGCCTTGGGTTTCCGCGCCAGTTGGCGCGTCATGCCCAAGGAGATTCGTTGGCTCATTCTCGGTGGTGGCGTGTTAGCCATGGTCGCGATGCCAGAGATGCTGCTGGTGCTATGGGCAACGTCCGCAGGCGTGCCGATAGTGGCCGTCCCATTGCTGTGGTCTGGGCTTAGTCTGGCCAAGGTGGTCAGTGTCTATCCGGCCGGCTGGGCAGTGGACCGCTATGGGGTTCGTCGCATACTGGCCATGGGTTGGGCGCTGCGGGTCGTGTTGCTGGTGACACTGGCGCTAGTGCCGCGGTCGCCTTTGTCGGCGACGATACTGCTGTGCCTTTATTCGATGGGTATTGCCTTGTGCGAACCCGCCGAGCGCGCCTGGATAGGCGACGCCACGAAGCAAGGTCTGCGGGGGCGAGCTTATGGCACTTACTATATGTCGGTAGGGCTAGCAGCCTTGCCGGGCGCCGCCTTGTTGGGAACCTTGTGGCAGTGGTTCGGCCCGGAGGCGGCGCTGGCTTTTGCGGCGCTAGTGACTGCGGTGGTTGCTGGATGGCTGCTGCTGCGGGGAGCTCAGTCCGCTGCTGTTCGGTCGGTGTGACGCCGCGCTAGTTCCGCCGCTACATCGCCAAGGCGCATGCCACGTGCGTGCAACAGTACTTCCAGATGGAACAGCAGATCGGCGCATTCGCCAAGGAAGGCGCTGTCGTCTTCAGCGACGGCGGCCAGCGCCACTTCAAGGCCTTCTTCACCGACTTTTTGCGCCACCTTTTTGATACCACGCGCATAAAGCTTTGCGGTGTAGCTGCTGTCGTCACCATCCGCGATGCGTGCGCGAATTACCTGTTCCAGTTCTGCCAGAAACGCGATGTCCGCGACAGCGGGCGCCGGTTGCCCCGCGAAGCAAGTGTCGGTACCTTCATGGCAGGTTGGGCCTTTCGGCCGTGCCAACACCAGTAGCGTGTCACGGTCGCAGTCACCGGTGACGCTCTCTACTAGCAGAACGTGCCCCGAGCTTTCGCCCTTCATCCAGAGCCGTTGTTTGCTGCGGCTGAAGAACGTGACATGGCCGGTGGCGAGCGTCTGCTCCAGCGCTTCGGCGTTCATGTAACCGAGCATCAGGACGCGCCCGTCGACCGCATGCTGAACGACCACGGGCAGTAGACCATCGCCTTTGCTCCAGTCGAGATTAGCTAATGAGGCGTGCTGCGGGTTGGTAGCGCTCATGCGGCGTCTCCTTCAGGCGGGCGAATGGCAATGCCGTCGGCAAGCAGTTGCCGCTTCAGGTCAGGTATGCGGATGAGACCCTTGTGGAACACACTGGCGGCCAGTGCACCATCCACGTTTGCCTCGCGGAACACCGCCGCGAAGTGCTCCGGCGCACCAGCGCCGCCAGAGGCGATGAGGGGGACGCCGCACACGGCCCTAACAGCTTGCAACTGCGGAATGTCGTAGCCACGACGAACGCCATCGCTGGCCATACAGTTCAGGACGATTTCGCCCGCACCTCGCTCCTGTACCTCGCGAACCCAATCGAGGGTGCTGCGGGCGGTGCTGCGCGTCTTGGTCGGGTCGCCGGTAAACTGGTATACCTCGTAGCGGCCATCGCGCGTCTGGCTGTCAATTCCGACCACCACGCACTGCGAACCGAAGCGACGCGCCAATTCATCGACCAAACCCGGGTTGGCGATGGCCGGCGAGTTCACGGAGATTTTCTCCGCACCGGCGGCCAGTACCGCTTCGGCCTCGGCCACACTGCGAATACCACCGGCAACGCAGAACGGAATGTCGAGCAGGCGCCCAATACGTGCTATCCAACTGCGGTCGACACCGCGACCTTCGGGGCTTGCGGTGATGTCGTAGAACACGAGTTCATCTGCGCCTTCCGCCGCATAGCGTGCGGCCAGGTCGAGAATGTCGCCGACCACTTCGTGGTCGCGGAACTGCACGCCTTTCACGACAAGACCGTCGCGGACGTCCAGACAGGGAATCAGGCGGCGGGCAAGAATGGCTGCAACTCCTCCCGGGTCATGCGGCCTTCGAGCAGGGCCTTGCCACTGACGGTGCCGGCTACGCCGACGGTGCGTAACGCTTCGAGGTCGGCAACGTGGCGCACACCACCGGAAGCCTGCCAGGCGATGCCAGGGAAGCGTCGCACAGCCTCGGCGTAGAGCTCGAGGTTAGGGCCAGCCAGAGCACCGTCGCGCGCTACATCCGTACACAGCACATGCTGCAGCCCGGCTTGTTCGAAGCGGGCCAGGGCGTCCCACAGACTCAAGGTGCTGTTTTCTTTCCAGCCGTGCGTGGTGATCCACGGCGTCCCGCCGTTAGCCAGTTCGCCGTCCAGCCGGATATCGAGGGCGAGCGTGATGTGCGCGGCTCCATAGGTGCGCAGCCACTGCTCGACGGTTGCCGGCGCGGTCACGGCCAAGCTGCCAAGGACCACGCGGTTTACACCCAACGCCAACAGCCCTTGCAGCGCGGCTTCGTTGCGGATGCCACCGCCGACCTGCAGTTTCATACGGCCACCGGCCGCCAGGGATTCAATGAGACCCAGATTGCCAGAGGTGCCATCGCGTGCGCCGTCCAAATCGACGACATGCAGAGTGGCAGCGCCCCAGTCGGCGTAGCGCGTGTAGAGCGTGTCGGGAGTGACTGCGTACTGGGTCTCGGCATCGAAGTCACCGTGCAGCAGGCGAACCACTTGGCCGCCGCGCAGATCGATGGCAGGAATGAGTTCCATGGGTTTCCAGGGTCTTAGCGGCTGCCAGTGGGCAAGCGCAGGAAGTTGGCAAGCAGCAGGGAGCCGACACGGGCGGAACGTTCCGGGTGGAACTGCGCACCATGAAAATTGCCGCGGGCGGCAACGGCCGTGAACTCACCGCCGTAGTCGGCGGTGGCTAGGGTGTCTGCACTCACTGGTAGCGCGTAGCTATGAACGAAGTAGGCGTAGTCGCCGTCCTTCAATCCCGCCAGCAAGGCATGCGGTTGGCGCAGGCGCAGTTCGTTCCAGCCCATGTGCGGCACTGGGAGACCACCGGTCGGGAAACGCGTTGCTTGGCCATGCAGCAACGCCAGACAGGCGACGTTGCCTTCGTCGGAGCCTGCAAACAGCAACTGCATGCCCAGACAGATGCCGAGCACGGGCTGGGTGAGTGCGGGGATGAGGCGATCGAGGCCGGAGGCCTGCAAACGCGCCATGGCATCGGCTGCGGCGCCGACACCCGGCAGAATGACTCGGTCCGCAGCGGCAATACGCTCCGGCGATGCGGTCCGTTCGGCATTCACGCCGAGGCGCTCCAGCGCATGCACCACGGAAGCGACGTTAGCGCCGCCATTGTCGATGAGCGCTACCGTGCCGGCGCTGAAGCTCACAGTGTGCCTTTGCTGCTGGGCAGGTCATTACCCTCGCGGCGCAGTGCGGCGCGCAGCGCACGGCCCACGCCCTTGAAGGCAGCTTCCACCATGTGGTGGGAATTTTCGCCGCGAACCGTCACATGGATAGCCGCACCGAGCGTGTCCGCCAAACTACGGAAGAAATGCGGGACCAACTCTGTCGGCAGGCCGCCCACACTCTCGCGGTTGAACTTTCCTTCCCAGACGAAATAGGCGCGGCCGGAGAGGTCGATAGCGACCTGCGCCTCGGCTTCATCCATCGCCAGCAGGAAACCATAGCGACCAATGCCTCGCTTGTCGCCGAGCGCTTCTCGCAGGGCCTGACCGAGTGCGAGCGCACAATCTTCCACGGTGTGGTGCTCATCCACCTGCAAGTCGCCTTGGCAACGCAGGTCGAGTTGGAACCCGCCGTGCTTGCCGACTTGTTCTAGCATGTGGTCGAAGAAACCAATGCCAGTGTGCAGGGTTTGCGGACCCTCACTGTCGAGGTCAACGGCCACCACGATGTCCGTCTCACGGGTTTTGCGCGCGATGCGCGCGGTCCGATGACGGCCACTGAGGCAACGCACGACGGCTTCCCAAGTGAATTCCGGACCGCCGGGAGGTTGGTTGTCCGCGCCGCCACCGGGCAGGATACGCAAAGCATCAATCCCCAGATTCTTGGCGAGTTGCACGTCGCTATCGCGGTCACCTATGACGGCACTGCGCTGGCGGTCAATGGGGTTGCGCGCTAGCCACGGGTCCAGCAGACCGGTCAGTGGCTTGCGGCAATGACAGCCATCGGCCGGTTTGTGAGGACACACGAAGACTTCGTCGAAGGTGATGCCTTGCG
>CALQLF020000118.1 GCA_943331345.2 Candidatus Planktophila lacus
CTACGAACAGCTGCGCAGCGAAGTGGAAAACACCCTGGACGTTCAGGTCACCACCGCCTACGCGTTCAACGAGGCGCAGCGCGCGCGGCTTTCCGCCGCGTTGTCGCGTCGCTTCGGTCGCGAAGTCCGTCTCCACGAAACCGTGGATGCGGGTTTGGTCGGCGGCGCGGTGGTCCGTGCTGGCGACATGGTCATTGATGGCTCGCTGAAGGGCCGCTTGGAGCAGTTGGCAGCGCAGATCGCGGGGTAACCCCGGTCGCAAGCCGCGCCCAGGGCGCAACCGCAGGACACCAAGGTTGGCAAGTAGTTGCCAGCCGGAAAGAATTCACGAGGAACCGAACATGTCCATCAAGGCATCCGAAATCAGCGAGCTGATCAAGGCCCGCATCGCCAACTTCGACGCCGGCAGCGAGGCCCGCAACACGGGCACCGTGGTCAGCGTCACCGACGGCATCGTGCGCATCCACGGCCTGGCCGACGTGCGTTACGGTGAAATGATCGAATTCCCGGGCAGCCTGTTCGGCCTCGCGCTGAACCTCGAGCGCGACTCGGTCGGTTGCGTGGTGCTCGGTGAATACAAGGGCATCTCGGAAGGCACCTCGTGCAAGAGCACGGGCCGCATTCTCGAAGTGCCGGTCGGCCCCGAGCTGCTCGGCCGCGTCGTTGACGCGCTGGGCAACCCCATCGACGGCAAGGGCCCGCTGAACGCGAAGCAGACCGCCCCCATCGAGCGCGTGGCGCCGGGCGTTATCTTCCGCAAGAGCGTGTCGCAGCCGGTGCAGACCGGCCTCAAGGCCATCGACGCGATGGTGCCGGTCGGCCGCGGTCAGCGCGAGCTCATCATCGGCGACCGTCAGACGGGCAAGACCGCGGTGGCCATCGACGCCATCATCAACCAGAAGGCCACTGGCGTTAAGTGCATCTACGTCGCCATCGGCCAGAAGCAGAGCTCCATCGCCAACGTGGTGCGCAAGCTCGAAGAGCACGGCGCCCTGGCTCATACCATCATCGTGGCGGCTTCTGCCTCGACGCCGGCCGCCATGCAGTACCTCGCTCCTTACGGCGGTGTCGCCATGGGCGAGTACTTCATGGACAACGGTGAAGACGCCCTCATCGTTTACGACGACCTGTCCAAGCAGGCCGTGGCCTATCGCCAAATCTCGCTGCTGCTGCGCCGCCCGCCGGGCCGCGAAGCCTACCCCGGCGACGTGTTCTATCTCCACTCGCGTCTGCTCGAGCGTTCCGCTCGCGTGAACGAAGAGTACGTAGAGAAGGCCACCAACGGCCGCGTGAAGGGCAAGACGGGTTCGCTGACGGGTCTGCCCATCATCGAAACGCAGGCCGGTGACGTCACGGCGTTCGTTCCGACGAACGTCATCTCCATCACCGACGGCCAGATCTTCCTCGAGACGGACCTGTTCAACTCGGGTGTCCGTCCCGCCATCAACGCCGGCGTTTCCGTGTCGCGCGTGGGTGGTGCCGCCCAGACCAACATCATCAAGAAGTTGGGTGGTGGTGTGCGTCTCGCGCTCGCCCAGTACCGCGAGCTGGCTGCGTTCTCGCAGTTCGCTTCGGACCTCGACGAAGCCACCCGCCGCCAGCTGGAGCGTGGTGCTCGCGTTGTGGAATTGATGAAGCAGAAGCAGTACGCCCCGCTCTCGGTTTCCGAGATGGCGCTGTCGCTGTACGCCGTGAACGGCGGCTTCTTCGACAAGGTGGACCGCAAGAAGGTCGTGGACACCGAGACCGGCCTGCTGGCTTTCGCCCGCAACAACTACGCCGAGCTCATGGCCACGGTAGAAGCCAAGCCCGACCTCTCGAAGGACGTGGACGCTGGCTTCAAGAAGCTCTGCGAGGAGTTCTTCGCCACGGTGTGACCCGGTGCCCCGGCGCGGCTCTCGGGCCGCGTCTGACACCCCCACACTGCACAGGAAGCTGAAAGATGGCTGGCGCAAAAGAAATCCGCACCAAGATCGCGAGTATTAAAAGTACTCAGAAGATCACCAAGGCCATGGAAATGGTGGCCGCGAGCAAGATGCGTCGGGCGCAGGAGCGCATGCGCGCTGCCCGTCCGTACGCCGAGAAGATCCGCCGCGTCATCGGGCACATCAGCGCGGCCAGCCCCGACTACCGCCACCCGTTCACCATTGAACGTGCGGTGAAGTCGGTTGGCATGGTCATCATCTCCACCGACCGCGGCCTCTGCGGCGGCCTGAACACCAACCTGTTCAAGTCGGTACTGGTGCAGCTGCGTGAATTCCAGGCGCAAGGCGTCGAAGTTCACCTGACGCTCATCGGCAGCAAGGGCCTAGCGTTCTTCCGCCGTTTGAAGCTGCCGGTGGTTTCCAGCATCACGCACTTGGGGGACCGCCCCCACCTCGCGGACCTCATCGGCACCATCAAAGTGCAGTTGGACATGTACCTGGAAGGCAAGACGGACCGTCTGTTCCTGGTGCACAACCGCTTCGTGAACACGATGAGCCAGAAGGCTGAAGCGCTGCAGTTGCTGCCCGCTATCGTGCAGGACGCCGGCGACTTGCAGGACCGCTGGGACTACATCTACGAGCCTTCGGCAGCCGAGCTGCTCGAGGGCTACATGACCCGCTACATCGAAAGTCAGGTGTACCAGGCCGCCGTGGAAAACGTCGCCTGCGAAATGGCTTCGCGCATGGTCGCGATGAAGAGTGCCAGCGACAACGCCGGCAAGCTCATCGACGAGCTGCAGCTGGTTTACAACAAGGCGCGTCAGGCGGCTATCACCAAGGAGCTGGCGGAAATCGTCGGCGGTGCGGCTGCGGTCTGACCGGTCAAGAATTCGATCACTATCAGGACGAGCAGGGCAAATGGCCCCGCTCGATGAGGAGAAAACGATGAGCACAGGCAAGATCGTCCAGATCATCGGCGCCGTTATCGACGTCGAGTTCCCGCGCGATAGCATTCCCATGGTTTACGAAGCCCTCAAGCTCGTAGACGGTGGTCTGACGCTGGAAGTGCAGCAGCAGCTCGGCGACGGTGTCGTCCGCTGCATCGCCATGGGCGTTTCGGAAGGTCTGCGCCGCGGGCTGGAAGTCGGCCGCACGGGCGCCCCCATCTCCGTGCCCGTGGGCACCGGCACCCTGGGCCGCATCATGGACGTGCTCGGCACGCCGCAAGACGAGGCCGGCCCGGTGCAGGTCACGGAACACTGGCCCATCCACCGCGCTGCTCCGTCGTACGACGAACAGTCGGGCGGCCAGGACCTGCTCGTCACGGGCATCAAGGTTATCGACCTGCTCATCCCGTTCGCCAAGGGCGGCAAGATCGGCCTGTTCGGCGGCGCCGGCGTGGGCAAGACCGTGAACATGATGGAGCTCATCAACAACATCGCGAAGGCGCACTCGGGTTTGTCCGTGTTCGCCGGCGTGGGTGAGCGCACCCGTGAAGGCAACGACTTCTATCACGAGATGAAGGATTCGGGCGTTCTGGACAAGGTGGCCATGGTGTACGGCCAGATGAACGAGCCGCCCGGCAACCGTCTGCGCGTGGCGCTCACGGGCCTGACCATGGCCGAATACTTCCGCGACGAAAAGCAGGCCAACGGCAAGGGCCGTGACGTGCTGCTGTTCATCGACAACATCTACCGCTACACGCTGGCCGGTACGGAAGTGTCCGCACTGCTCGGCCGTATGCCTTCTGCCGTGGGTTACCAGCCCACCCTCGCCGAGGAAATGGGCGTTCTTCAGGAGCGCATCACCTCGACGAAGACCGGTTCGATCACGTCCATCCAGGCCGTGTACGTTCCTGCCGACGACCTGACCGACCCGTCCCCGGCGACCACCTTCGCCCACTTGGACGCCACCGTCGTGTTGTCGCGTCAGATTGCTTCGCTCGGCATCTACCCGGCCGTGGACCCGCTCGACTCGAGCAGCCGCCAGCTGGACCCGCTCGTCATCGGCGAAGAGCACTACAACACCGCCCGTGGCGTGCAGGCCATTCTGCAGCGCTACAAGGAACTGCAGGACATCATCGCCATCCTCGGCATGGACGAGCTGTCGGAAGAAGACCGCCAGACCGTGTCGCGCGCTCGCAAGATCCAGCGCTTCCTGTCGCAGCCCTTCAACGTCGCGAAGGTGTTCACCGGCCAGGACGGCAAGATCGTCCCGCTCAAGGACACCATCCGCGGCTTCAAGGCCATCATCGCTGGCGAGTACGACCACCTGCCCGAGCAGGCGTTCTACATGGTTGGCGACATCGAAGAAGCGGTCGAGAAGGCGAAGACGCTGGCCTAACGGCAAGCGTCTTCCTTCAGCACTGCACAGGACCCAAGCACCATGGCATCCAGCATCCACGTCGACATCGTCAGCGCCGAGGGCGAGATCTACTCCGGCTCGGCGGCGATGGTGTTCGTGCCGGCAGCGGCAGGCGAGCTGGGCATTGCGCCCCGCCACGCTCCGCTGTTGACGACCCTCAAGGCCGGCGAAGTGCGCGTGCAGCCCGCTGGCGGTGGTGAAGAGCAGTTGTTCTGGGTCGGTGGCGGCGCCATCGAAATCCAGCCGCATCTGGTCACCGTGCTCGCCGATACCGCGGCCCGCGCCAAGGACCTCGACGAAGCCGCGGCCCAAGCCGCCAAGCAGCGTGCCGAGGAAGCCCTCAAGGACCGCAGCGGCGAGATGGACTTGGCCGAAGCACAGGCAGAACTACTCCGCGCCGTGGCCCAGCTGCGCGCCATCGAGAAGCTGCGGAAGATGAAGCGCGCCTAACACGCGCGCTGTAGGAGGGAGCTTGCTCCCGACCGGGCCTAGCGCGAGTACTTGACTACGCGCTCGCCGGTGAAGGCGCCCACGTACAACGTGCGCCCGAGCTCGACGGCGATCGTCGCGCCATTGATCACACCTGCCGGCGCGTCGATGCGCGTCTTCACCGGCAGCAAGCCGGCGGCGTCCGCTCGCAGGCCTATCTCCATGACGCTGAATGGCGATTCGCACTTTGCGCCAACGCCACCGCTGCCGAGGCAGGCCGGTACATAGGCAACGCTCGGTACGCCGGTGGCTAGCACCGTGCCGCGCAGCGTCAGGCTGAGGTTGTCAGGTGATATTGGCAGCGCGACACGGCCGGTCACCTTGCCTTGCTGCAGGTCATACGCGATGACGGCTCGGCCAGTCCACGAGGCAAACGCGAGCTGCTGACCGCCGCGCGCGACCACGACGCCGTTCGGTGTTGCTGCCTCGGAGCCGGGAAGTCGGTGGAAGCCGTTCGCTGGCGAGTAGGCCAGCAGGTAACCGGTCACCTCGCCGCTCAGCAATCTGGTGAGCCCGTCCGGCGCATTGAAGTGGCGCTCGTCGCCGATGATGCTGACCACGAAGCCGCCGTCGGGTAGGCCAGCAACATCATTGGGGTGCTGGTTCGCCGGCAGCAGGGCGCAACCCTGCCAAGTCAGCGTCAGGTCCGTGCCGCGCATGGATACCGCGAAGGCCTCGATACTGGTACGCGAACCTTGGTTGACCACTAGCAGCCGCGAGCCGCGTCCGGCCGTTCGCGTGAGGCTGAGCCCACCCCAAGACGGCGCCGGGTCCGGCGCGAGGCAGTCCGGCGTGCCCCAGCGCTTCGTAGCGTCAGTCGCGGCCTGCAGGGACGCTGGCTTTACAGCCCCGGTCCGCGTATCCAGCACAGCGAGCCGACTCATGCGGCTGCTGCCGGGAAGACGGAACTCCGAGAGCAGCAGCGCGCGACCGCCCGGCAAGGGCTCCATATCTTCCGGCGCGCTAACGCCCGAGAGCACCTTGGGCACCTGCGGCGTCGCCGCCATAGCGACGCCGGGTGACAGGACCGCCCCGCTTAGCCCGACCAGGCCCACTAACCAAGTCAGGCTTGCATAAAGATTCGCGCGCACTGGGGCACCTCTGTTTTTTATGGCTTGCGACAGTCAACGACTGTCTCGCGCGCGCTGACGCAGGTAGTGGCGTAGCGCCTCCACCTGTGCGTCCTCCAGTTCTTCGAACTTGGGCATGCCGCGCAGTTCCAGCGCGCCGCCTTGCACCACGCTGCGGAAGCTGGCGGCAGACAGCCCCACAGGGGATGCCCGCAGGTCGGGTGCGAAGCCACCGGCGACAGCCGCGAGTCCGTGACACGCATTGCAGCGCCGCGCATACAGCGTTTCGCCTTGCGTGACGAGCTGCGGATTGATGGCCATTGCCGGGTCGTCCACGGGAATGGCACGAGAGGGTGGCGGGGTAGGTGGCAGCACGGCTGTGCCATCAAGCACGAAAGTGAGCGCACGGTGCGGGTGCACTCGCGCTTGCCAACCGTGCTGCGCGCTCAGTGAACCGAGGAAAGCAGGGCCTGCTCCACCCCACCCAGCCACTACCGTGATGTACTGCTTACCACCAGCCGTGAAGGTGATGGGCGCGCCGGTAATGCCCATCTTGGCGTCGAACGCCCAGACGCGCTTACCGCTGTCGGCCGCATAGGCGTTGAACTGCCCGTCGGCCTGGCCTTGAAACACGAGATTGCCGGCGGTGGTGAGCGTGCCGCCGTTCCACGCGCCGGGCGTGGGAACGCCCCAGATTTTTTTCTGCTGCAACGGGTCCCAAGCAATCAGTTCGCTGGTGGCCGCATCCTCGGGAGCATCGGCCTTGAAATCCAGAACGCCGGTGTTCAGTTCCGTGGGTATATTTTTCCAGTTGACCCTATCAATGCCTGCATCCGAATACAGGCCGGCAATGGTCACGGTGGGGATATAGACCAACCCGGTTTGGGCATTGAGCGACATGGGTTGCCAGTTGTGCACGCCGATACCGCCCGGCCAGATGAGTGCCGGCGCATCTTCGTAGCGAACCCCGGGTGCCTCCACCGGACGGCCTGTAGCCAAGTCGATGCGTTCTGCCCAAGTGGACTTGCCAAACTTCTCCGCCGACAACAGCTTGCCGGTCTGGCGATCGATGACATAGAAAAAGCCGTTCTTCGGTGCGTGCAAGATGACATCGCGCGGCACGCCGCCGACGGGCAGCGTGGCCAGCGTGATATCCATGGCCGAGTTGTAGTCCCAGCTCTCACCCGGCACGGTTTGGTAGTGCCACAGATACTTGCCGGTGGCAGCATCCAGCGCTACCACGGAACACACGAACAAGTTGTCGCCGCCGCCGGGGCTGCGAATTTTCTGATTCCACGGACCGCCGTTGCCGGTGCCGATATACACACGCTTGTACTTCGGGTCGTAGGTGATGGCATTCCACGCCGTAGCACCGCCACCAAATTTCCACCACTCCCCGGTCCAGGTTTTCGCCGCCATCGCCTGGGTGTCGTCTTCAAAGCCATCGGCGGGGTTACCCGGGGCCGTAAAGAAGCGCCAGCGCTGTGCGCCGGTACGCGCGTCGTAGGCCGTGACATAGCCGCGGGTGACGCCGTACTCGGAACCTGCATGCCCGATGATCACGAGGCCTTGGAATACACGCGGCGCGCCGGTAATGGTGCGTGCGTCGTCCTTGCCTACGGTCATGACACTCCACACCGGCTTGCCAGTGCGGGCGTTGATGGCGATGAGCCGGCCATCCGTGGTGCCCACGTAGACCCGGCCCTCGTAAAAGGCCAGACCGCGTGGGCCCCAGGTGTTGCGCAGCTTGCGGCCGGCGACTTTGGCTACTTCAGGGTCGTAGCGCCACAGCAGCTTGCCGCTGCGTGCATCTACCGCATGGACCAAGCTTTGGTCGACCGTGAAGTACACCACGCCATCCAC
>CALQLF020000119.1 GCA_943331345.2 Candidatus Planktophila lacus
GTAGTTGAGGATGCCGCCCTCCAGTTGGTACACGGGCAGGTCGAATTCGCGCATCCAAGCGCTGGTTTTCTCGCAGCGAATACCACCGGTGCAGTACATGGCCACGCGCTTCCCCGCAGCCTTCCACTCGGCTACGTGGGCCTGCACATACTCGGGAAAGTCACGGAAGTTGGCGACGCCCGGATCGATGGCGTTTTGGAAGCGTCCCAGCCGAAACTCGAAGCTATTGCGGTTATCCAGAAGCACCACGTCGTCCTGGCGGATGAGTTCCCGCCATTCCGCCGGGCTGACGTTGATGCCGGTGCCCGCGGTAACGTCTACGCCGCTGATGCCGAGAGGGACTATTTCCTTCTTCCGGCGAACCTTCATTCTTTTGAAGGGAACTGTTTGGCATTCGCTACGCTTGAACGCCATGCCCTTGAAGGGTGGCATCGCAAGCAGGTCTGCCTCGAACGCATCTAATTGCGCAGCCGTACCCGCCACCATGCCGTTGATGCCTTCCGGCGCCACCAAAACACTGCCGCGCAACTCCGTTGTCAATGCACGGAGTCGTTCGATGATGGCGCCGACGTCCTCCAGAGGGGTGAACTGGTAGAACGCCGTATGAAAGAGTGGCGCGGGTGTGTTCAAGCGATGTGGCAGCTCAGTTTGTGCAGTGCGTGACAATGTTCGACTTCATTCGACAGCGTGTTCAGATAAGCGAGTGCCAGCTTTGCGTCCCAGCGTGACGTTTTCGAAACTGCGAACCTCGGCGCTGCCGCTTTCGACTAGAAGAAATTCCACCTTGACTGTGTCGCCAGTCTTCGTGAGAGCCAGTTCCTCGTTCAGTTCGCCGGTAGCGACCAGCAACTGCTGTGGCTGCTCTTCCAGCGTGAAGTAAAACCAGCTATTCCCTTCGCGGACTGCAGAGCCTATGCGAGCGATACGACCTGCTAACTGCTGACGTTCTGTGCCCTCTTCCGCCTGACCGGCACGCCGACCAATGGTTTGACGCGACTGGAACATGCGCAGGGTGGCCTCCAGCGTAGGCGCCGTGGCAAAGGCCTCCTTGTTCCCAACAGCGACCATGCCATAGGCCTTGGTGGAACCGGCATCGTCAGTCAAGGACATGACGTAAGCCGGCGTTCCCTCGACCAGCAGAGGCGTGGGATTCGAGGCCTTGTAGCCCTTTTCGCGATAGGCCTGCTCCACGATGGCCGAGGCTTGTTCCTCGACGATGCCACTAAGCGCATAGCGCCTAGGCTTGCCGGTGCGCGTGTCCACCAGTACGAGTCCGGTCAGAGAAGTGTCTCGGCCTACGGAGGTCAAGCCGGTCACCCAATAGTTGTGCCCGTCATCGGCACTCACGAGGTCCAGTTCCCAAGTGGACGTTTGCAGGCGCCCGGCCTGGCTGGGATTGAACCATCCTCCCGAATGGTAGCGCCCCCAATCTTCCAGACGGTGAAAGATCAGTTCGGGCGGCTCGATTCGGTCAATCCAGGCCGGGGCTGCATCTCGCGTATAGCGCTCGGCAACGCCGGACTGAACGTCGACCACCAGGACTGCGCTGACGACTGGCGCGCTCATGCCGATGGCATGGCTAAGCAGTGGCAGTACCGCAAAGGGCTTTCCGGCGTCGTCTAACTGGAATGTAGTGGTTCCCAATGCCTCGAATACTGCACCGCCGAGATACGCATGACGATGCAATTGTTCTTGCAGGAATGCACTTTCGAGGTAGCGCAGTTGCAAAGGCTTGTCGCCAACGCTGCGGACCACCTCGACTTTTTCCGGGTTGCTGGCGTCGACGACGACATAGCCGGGAGTGGTACGGTTGCGCAGCCACGCGAACAGCCCGCGATGCTCCAGGGGTCCGACCCAGACCAGCCTGCCGTTTAGCGTTTGGCGAGTCATGCGGCCAATTTCCACCACACTACCCAGCGCCGGGTCCTCGCCGCCCAAACGGTTTTCAGCGGCACGCTGGGCGACGCTACGCGTGACCAACGGAGCGCGATCGATGGAGAGGTTTGGCAAGGCGACTTCAGCCGCGTTACCCGGAACGGGGCGCATGTCGCCGATGAGCGCGGCATAGCGCGCGGCATGGAACACGGGGGCGCTGGTGATGAACCAGACGGCGAGCGCCAGTGGAACCATGACGGCGCCAATCGCCGTCAGGCGGCCAGAGAGACTGGAAGTCAGCCATCGCCATTCCAGTCGGCCCTTTCGGGCGACCTCGGCGCCGATGGAGGCGGCGCCGGCCAACAGCAGCACTGCTGCCAGCGCAACCCAGCTACCCACAAAAGCGGCGTTGAGTGCCGGCTGGACAAACCAGCCGACAATGACGGAAATGACGCCGACAACGATGAAAAAAACGGGAGTGGGGTTCATGAGGCGACCTCGGATAGATGGCCCATTCTATCCTCCCTTCGAGGCATGGCTTTGGTGCCGCTAGCTTTACCGCTCGTAGATAGGGTCTTTGCGGTCACGACGCCCGACAATCTGCAGCGTCTTGAACAGCCCCTCGTTGCGGATTTCCGTGGAGGGCTGGTTCAGGTTCCAGTCCATGATGACGGTGCGCTTCGCGATGCGCCAAATGCCGTCGCGCTTCTCCAGACGATCGAAATAGCGCCCGCCATAGAAGAAATCCTGCGTTACGCCGGCATCCACGAGTGAGCCGTATTTTTGCAGATAGTTCTCGCCAAACCAGCCTTCTACCTTGGGGCGCGTTGCCGCCACCTTGTGGTAGGCAAACAGGTAGGCCTCAGTGTGCGCAACATCGCCTTCCAGTTCCATGTGGATATTGGAGATGGTGTGCTGGGTTACCTCGAACCACTCTTGGATGCCGCGGATGATGAACTCCGCGAATTCTTGGGCATTGCCGGCAAAGACGCCGTGGTCGTCGTAACCATCTTCCCAGTAGACAGCTTTCATCAGTTCCACATCGCAGCGGTCCAGTGCTCGGCAATAGCTGGTCAGCACGTGGTAGATTTTCTGGCGATCGACGAGTTCCTGCAGTTCCGGCGTAAGAGTAGTCATTGTTCCTCCGGTGGCGTCTTTAGATTTCGAACCGATAGTTGAATTTCACGAGCAATTGGTCACTGTCGCGAAGGCTGAAGGCGGAAGACATCAGTGAACCGAGCGATTCAGGGTTGTCTTCCTCCAATTGGAACCCGCCACGCCCGTAAACGACGTACAGGTAAGACAGAGGCGCAAATTCGTAGCGGTAGCGTAACTGGATGCCAAGGTTTCGCAGGGAGAAATCCCTAGGGCGTACCGACTGGTCCGCTACCTTGCCACCCGGCAATATCTGCCACTGCTGCCGCCCGTTGGCATCGAGTGCAATGGTTTCCAGTTTTACGCGCAGTTCATGCTTTGAACCGCTCGCCCATTGGGCACCAGCCACAAGGCCCAGTTGCCGGCTGTTGTAATTGGCAAGCGTGGTGCCGCCTTTCCAAATCAACCAGTCCGGCTTCAGGGAGGCCCGCAAGCCAACGTTGAAACGTAGCGCGTCTGTGACGTGATAAGTCGGCTGGAAGAAAGTCTCGACCGCGGTGGACCCGAGTCGTTCGAATCCCGTTTGCCCCGCATGCAGTTCGGCGTTGAAGCTCCAGTGCCCGTGCTGTGGCCAATTGCGCGTGAGGTCGAATAACAAGCGGCCCGGCACACGCACCCGGCCATTACCGCGTGACAGACGGTCGTCGTAACCCTTGGAGAGGGCGGTGAGTGCCAGATACTCGTTGCCACCGCCGCGGGTATCCGAAGTGCGGTTCACCTGCAGGGCATTGAAGATGGTGTCGCCGTGCATGTTGTGGCGGCTGGAAGCCACATAGCCCCAGTCGTGGGAGCGGTACGAAGAACTGGCGGGAAGTGTGGTTACGCGTTCGCGCATCTCGTAGCGAACGTAGTTGATGGCGTTGCGGTCCAGATAACCGAAGTCGTTCAGTTGCAGGCCTTCACCGGCGTGCAATACGTACAGGTTCTGGCGCCAGCGGTTGCTCAGTTCGTGGTCCAAGCGCATTTGAAAACCTGCATCGCGCTGCTGTTCACCGTGGCTGTCAACGAGTGAACCCACCAGTTGCGTCACGATGGAGAACCGTGGGTTGGGCTTCCAGTGGTGGTCGAACTCCACGACACTGGCAATACGGTCTAGATAGTCCGAACGTACTTGGGTGGCCAGTAGCCCGATGTCCTGATGGGGCAGGTTATGGACGGCGCGCAGCGCCAGAAAATCACGGCCCCCGTTGCCGCGTTCGGTGCTGGCAAATACACCATAGTTCGTACCCGCAGCACTGCCGTTGAGTTTCAGTGCGGCCAATACGTCCGCGGGGCCGCTGCCGTCATCGGCGGTGCCGCCCACGCGGCGTGTATAAACCAGGCCGCTCTTGTTTTGCCCGAAGGGGACGTCGAACAGCCCTTGGTTTTCAGTGAAAAATGGGCGTTTGTCGCTGTAGAAGGTTTCGACAGCGTCGAAGTTCACCACCAACTCGTCGCTTTCAATCTGGCCGAAATCCGGGTTGAGGGTGGCTGTCAGTTGGAAGGTGCCACTCGGCTTCCATAGCAGGTCCGCGCCTGCATCCATGGCAGTGCCGCCACCCGTAAGCCGCGAGGTGCTGACGACATAGGGCGTGATAGCGAGTAGGGATTGTGAATAGTCCGGTACTTCCACTTTGGCCAAGGCGGAGAGGTAGCGTGGGTCGAAGTAGCTGATGGCGGGCCAGGCGACGCGCTCCCCGGTGGCGGCGATGACGCGGTCGAAGTAGACGCCTAGCGTGCGCTTGCCACCTGCGGTGCGCTTCATGGGCGCCACATGCCACGGGATGAGCATCTCGGCAGTCCAACCGTCCGCCTGTTCGGCGATGGCATGCTGCCAGTCGCTGTCCCAGTCCTGCCGGAACACGTTTTCGTTCGAGACCACTGCGTCCATGACGCCTTGCCCGAGGGTGAGCGTGAAGTTGTACCCAGTACCACCTTCACCGTCATAGTCGACGACGAGGTTCACCCGGTCTACCGAGCCGAACTGGTCGCGCTGTGTGCGTTGGCGCGAGCGCGGTGCCGAAGCATCCTGACTGCTGTGGAAGGCCACTGCGAGGCCTTCGGGGGTGGGAAGTAGCCACACCTCCATCGGCTGCTGGCTGTCGCCCTTGGTGAGCGGTTGGACGACTTTGAAGTCGGTGATATGGCGGGCCGCCTGCCATTCCGGCTCGTCGGGGATGCCGTCGATTTTCAGGCCGGCTTGGGCGGCGGAGGTGAGCAGGGCCCAGCCGAGTAGGACACGGCCGAGGTGAGTAGCGAGTAGCGAATTCATCCCGCTACTACATCATGCCAACCCACCCTCGTACCAGCCTTTGGTACGGTTCACCAAGCGCACCACTACCAGCATGACCGGCACTTCGATGAGGACCCCGACCACCGTGGCCAGAGCGGCTCCTGAGTGCAGTCCAAACAGGCTGATGGCGGCCGCTACGGCGAGTTCGAAGAAATTGGAGGCGCCAATCAGGGCAGAGGGGCAAGCCACGCTGTGCCTTTCGCCCAGCCAGCGGTTAAGCCCATAGGCCAGTGAGGCGTTCAGGGCCACTTGCAACAGGATGGGGACGGCTAAAAGGAGGATGACCAAGGGTTGGTGAAGGATGGCCTCGCCCTGAAACGCGAATAGCAGCACCAGCGTGGCCAGCAAGGCGACCATGGACCAGGTGCCCAAGCGGTTCGCTGTGGCATCGAACACGCCCGCCGCCTGCTTCAGGAGGTGGCGGCGCCAGAGTTGAGCCAGTACCACCGGGACGACGATATAAAGGCCTACTGACGTGACGAGGGTCGCCCAGGGGACCGAGATGGCGGAAAGCCCCAGCAGCAAGCCCACGAGCGGGGCGAAGGCGAACACCATGATGAGATCGTTCAATGCCACCTGCGACAGGGTGAAGAGTGGGTCCCCGTTGGTAAGGCGGCTCCAAACGAACACCATCGCAGTACAGGGTGCGGCAGCCAGCAAGATGAGTCCGGCTTGGTAACTCGCGATTTGCTCGGGCGGTAGCCATGGCGCAAACACTTGGCGCAAGAACAGCCAGCCCAGCAAGGCCATCGAGAAGGGTTTTACCAGCCAATTAATGAACAAGGTGACCCCGATGCCGCGGGCATGCTGGCGAACTTCGTGCAAAGCACCGAAGTCGACCTTCAGCAGCATGGGGATGATCATCACCCAGATAAGCAGGCCTACGGGCAAGTTCACGTGAGCTATCTCAAGGCCCGAGATGGTCTGGAACAAGCTGGGGAACGCCTGCCCCGCAATAACGCCGATGACGATGCAGAGCGCTACCCAGACGCTTAGAAAGCGCTCGAATACGCTCATGACGGGCTTTGGGGGGCTCGCCACGGATTAGTGCGCCGCTAGATTGCGAACGGTTTGCTCCAGTACCAGTCGTTCCAGAGAGGCGTCAGGGAGGCTGACGAGCAGTTCCATCCGTTGGCTAATCTGGAGGAGTGTGGCGCGGAAAGCAGCCAGTTTTACAGCGTCCGAGGCGTCGCCGGCGCTCGGGTCCTCGAAACCCCAGTGAGCCGTAGCGGGGTGGCCAGGGAACACCGGGCAAGTTTCTTCCGCGGCACCGCAGACGGTGATGACCACATCGATGACCGGGGCTCCAGGCAGGATGAATTCGTCCCAACTCTTGCTGCGCAGGTCGGCGGTCGCGAACCCTGCCTCTTCGAGAACCTGAACGGTGAGCGGGTTCGGCTTGCCGGAGTCCCGTGGCGAACTACCGGCGGAATACGCGGTGAAACGGCCTTTGCCGAGACGCGCGAGGAGGGCCTCGGCCAAAATGCTGCGGGCTGAGTTATGGGTACAGAGAAACAGCACAGAAAGAGGCTTGTTCATGGGCGCAATCTCACGCAGTGAGGACAGACGGGGTAAGGCTATTATCTAGTATGTTGCTGCCTTGTTGCAGGCAGATGGCAGGATGGCGGGACGGAGGATGGGAGCGTCGGCTTCTCGAACGGCGCACCAATCAGCCAATTTTCCTCAAGAACGGTTGAACGGCACAAAGGGTTCTCCCGTGTAATTCTCGGGGTCCGATAAAGCGGCTTCCTGCCGTTCGGAAAAGGAACCCCAAAGTGTTCGGCATCACTCCCTCGGCCCGCCTGCGCCCATCGCCTTTCTTCGAAGCGACCCTGCAGGAGGGCGTCTGCGCCTTCACCACCTACAACCACATGCTCATGCCCACCAGTTACGGCAAGCCGCTGGAGGAGTACTGGCGGCTGCTGAAGGGAGTGAGCCAGTGGGACGTGGCGGTGGAGCGGCAGGTGCAGTTGCGCGGCCCCGACGCTGGGCGCCTGGCGCAGATTTTGGCGCCCCGCGATTTGAGCGGCTGTCAGGTGGGGCAGGGCAAGTACGTGCCGCTGTGCAACCACGAAGGCGTGCTCATCAACGACCCTATCTTGCTGAAGCTGGCGGACGACCTCTACTGGCTGTCGATTGCCGATAGCAACATCTGGTTCTGGGCGCGGGCCATTGCGGCCGAGCGCAAGCTGAACGTGGAGGTGTCGGAGCCCGACGCCTCGCCTATGGCCCTGCAGGGCCCCAAGGCGGTGGAGGTGGTGGCACATGTCTGCGGCGACTGGATCCGCGACCTCAAATATTTCTGGTTCCGCGAAACCGACATTGCCGGTATTCCCGTAGTGGTGGCGCGTTCCGGGTGGTCGAAGCAGGGCGGCTACGAGATTTATCTACGCGATGGCA
>CALQLF020000120.1 GCA_943331345.2 Candidatus Planktophila lacus
AATCCCGTCGATTGACCAGATTCTGAACGACGTATCGCTGATTGATGAAGCCACTCCCGCCCGCGCGCGCTGGACGACTATTTTTTTGCGCTGCGGCGGGCGCGATTTTCCGGCGACGCTGCGGCATTTTCCGTTGCTGACGAGGGTTATCGACAGCCCACGCATTGTGGGTGCTCTGTTGTCGTGCCTTGAGCCTGGTGTCGAGTTGAAGCCGCACCGCGGCTATTTCAAGGGAGTGTTGCGCTATCACCTGTGCCTTGAGGTGCAGGACCGCGAGTTGGTCTGGTTGATAGTGGATGGACAGCGATACCACTGGCAGGCTGGAGAGGCTATCGTTTTCGATGACGCCTATGTTCACACCGCTCATAACCGCAGCAGCCATGCCAGAGTGGTATTGTTTCTGGATGTTTTGCGTCCTCTTCCGCGGTTCTTGGATACTGTCAACCGAGCCATTGCTGTCTATGCGGGATTTCATCCTTTTGTTGGCGTGTTGGAGCGTAACGTTAACCGGTGGGCAGCCCACGCTAATCCCGATCCCTCATCGCAATCCCTTTCAGCCATAAATCCGGTGAAGCCATGAGCGTCTCAAAGCCAACTTCATTTCTGGAAACGCTGGCGCGCGTAAGCTTGTTTTCGAGTTTGCCGCAGCCCGTACTGCAAGACCTTGCGCATCACCTTCAACCACAAGAGGGCTTGGCAGGGCAGGTCTTGGCAAAGGCCGGCTCGGTTGGCGATGCTGTCTGGGTCATTGTGCGCGGAACGGTTCAGGAGTCATCGGCCGAGGGCGGCAGTGAGCCTGCCATCGTCGTTCTCGGCGCAGACCAAGTGGTAGGTGAATACTTGCTCCTGATGGGGGGGGCGCACACCACGACATTCAGCTTTTTGACTGACACACAATTGCTCCGACTGGAGCTTGGCGCCTTCATTGAAGTCGTCCGGCGCCATCCGTCTGCTTGGGCACAGTTTGTAACCGAGCACATGCTCGAGACCGCCTTGTCCGCGGTGGCGGTCTCGGTGTTCGGCGAAGCCGCACCGGGTGTTATGGAGTTTGCGGCCTCTAGCCAAGCTTGGGAGCATTTGGAAAAAGGCGAAATCCTCGTGCGGCAAGGCGATCCCGTCGATGCCTGGTATCTGGTGCTCAGTGGCGAGTTGGCGGCAGTACATGTCTTTGCAGGTCAAAGAACCGTCAAGAACTTCATGCGCCGTGGTGACTTGGCGGGGGACCTGCCACTGGCTGCGGGTTCACGTCATCCGATGCATTTGGTGGCAACACGCGAGACCTGGCTGCTGCGTTTTCATTGCGACCAGTTTCAGAAGCTCTTTTTTGAGAGACTCAATCTGCTGCAGGGCGCGTTACGAAGAGTGGTCCGTCAGTTGTCACTGAACGACCACCAAGCCAAAGACGCCACGATTGCGATGCGGATGGCGGTGGTGCCTGCGCCGACTGAGGACGCTAGTACCTGCAATATAGCGAGTTTTGTTGACGGGCTTGAGCAGGCCATGGCGCGTTTTGGTCCGGTCATGGTTTTGGACTCCTCTCTGTGCGAGATGCTGCACATTGTTTCTGCGCCCGAGACACTCAGTGCAGACCATGTGGAGTGGATGCGGTTATCGGCGTGGCTGGAGCGCCAGACGCAAGCCGGCGTCCGGGTAATCATGGTGGGCGATTACGACACGCCCCGCTGGAACCTCAGGATCGCTCGCGAATGTGACACGCTGCTCCACTTGGCGCCGGGCCGCGCGGCACCATCGGTTCGCGGGGTGAACTTGCCTGAACTATTGCAGCCCAGCATGGAAACTTCCCCGGATGGAGCGTGGTGGTATTCACCCAACTGGCTGTGCCTGCTGCACTCGCCCGAGACCGTTCGGCCAGCAGGCACGAACGCTTGGTTGCGAAGCCTGCCCGTGTCTGAGCATTTTCATGTACGTGAGGCGCACGAAGGTGACATCAACCGTCTGGCTAGGCACCTCTCGGGAAACGCCATTGGCATGGCGCTCAGTGGCGGTGGTGCCCGCGGAATTGCACATGCGGGCGTGCACCAGGCGTTGACTGAAACCGGCGTGCCCGTTGATTACTTTGCCGGTACATCAGCCGGCGCCTTGATGGCGAGTATCCTCTCCAATGACGAAGGGTCGCTTGTAGCTTTGCAGCGCATCGCGAATGGGCTAGGCGCCACTAAAAATGTTTTCGGTGACTACACCCTCCCTTTAATTTCATTACTGAAGAGTGAACGTTTTCGCTCTGCCATTCACGCCATGTTTGGCGACCAGCGATTGGAAGACAACTGGATACCCTGCGCTGTAGTGACCACCAACCTGACGCAGTCGCGTCAGCAGGTTTTTACCCGCGGGCTTATTTGCGAGGTTGCCTTGGCCAGTGCCTCAATGCCCGCCGTTACCAAGCCCGTCGTCATCGATGGCGATTTGTACTGCGATGGTGGCCTGGTCAACAACTTGCCGGTGGATATTCTTAAAGAACACGGTTGTCGCTATACCTTGGGTTGTTTTGTGGGAAGCAAACTGCAACTGAGGTTGACCGATTCCGTATTGCCAGGCACCTGGACCATGTTGTTCGATAGGCTTTTCCTGGGTGGACGCAATACTTCGGGAGTTCCCAACGTCATCGAACTCTTGGTCGCGGCCACGACACTTGCCAGCGACGCCGCACTGGCAAACACTTCGGCCAATGCAGACGTTTTTTTCGAGCCACCATTGTCAGAGTTTCCAGTGCTGAATTTTTCGCGCGGCGAGGGAGTGGCCAAAGGTGGCTTTGACCATGCCAGCGCTCTTTTGGCCACGAAGAAGTTCGCCGCCTCAACCGAACAGGAAGGCCTCTGGGCGCTGGTGGCGCAAATTGAAATGCCGGCCCTTGAGGCGGCGTCTGTCGCGCTCGCTCGCTGGGCGGCACAACGGCAGATGCCGTCACCCGCAAGCCAGTAGCAATCCGCTTCCCCCTTGAAAACGCTCTAGGGGCGAACCGCAGCATCTTCGGCTAAAGTGCGGGGAGGCCCCGTTTGTAGGGGCGCCTGTCTCCCGCCAAGGAAGTAACCGTGTCCCAAGCAGAACGCTCGTCAGACCGCCAGTTTTTCGGACATCCCATCGGGCTGTCCACGCTGTTCTTCACCGAAATGTGGGAGCGCTTTTCCTACTACGGCATGCGCGGTTTTCTCATCCTGTTCATGGCGGCTCCGCTGGCCGCGGGCGGCATGGGGCTGGATAGCGCCACGGCGGCGGCCATTTACGGCACCTACACCGCCATGGTGTACCTGCTGTGCGTTCCCGGTGGCTGGCTGGCGGACCGGGTTCTCGGCCCCCGGCGTGCGGTGCTGGCGGGCGGTATTCTCATCGCTGCCGGTCACTTCACGCTCGCCATTCCTACCACGGCGGCGTTCTACCTCGGCTTGACCCTGATCGTGCTGGGCACGGGCTTGCTGAAGCCAAACATCAGCGTGATGGTGGGCGAACTCTATGCACCGGACGATGCCCGTCGTGATGCCGCGTTTTCGGTGTTCTACATGGGCATCAACCTCGGTGGCTTCCTTGGGCCCTTGGTAACGGGTTACCTCGCCCAGCAGCCAGGCTTCCGCGCCATGGTCATCGGCTGGGGCATGGACCCGAACTCCACCTGGCATTTCGCCTTCGGCGCTGCTGGCGTCGGCATGACGCTTGGCGTTATCCAGTACGTATTGGGCGGCAAGAAGCTCGGCGAGGCGGGCAAGGCAGCGGGCAGCGCTAGTACGCCTGAGCTTGCTACCAAGTATCGTCAGCAGGCCTGGCGCTGGGGCGGGCTCGGTGTCGGCTTGCTGGTGGTGGCTGCCATCGCTGCCGTAACCGGCGCGCTGCCGCTGTCGGCGGCTTCCGTGCGCGACTGGGCAGGCTATTCGCTGCTAGTCATCACCGTGTTGTTCTTCGGCTCGCTGTTCATCGACAAGAGCTGGACGGCAGCGGAACGCGCGCGCCTTATCGTCATCTTCGTGTTCTTCATTTGCGCGGCGGTGTTCTGGTCGGTATTCGAGCAGGCAGGCTCTACCCTGAACCTGTTCGCGGACCGCAGCACCTCGAACCAGTTGTTCGGCATGCCGTTCCCCAGCAGTTGGTTCCAGTCCTTGAACTCGCTGTTCATCATCATCTTCGCGCCGCTCGTGGCTTGGATGTGGCTGAAGTGGGGCACTTCGCAGCCCTCGGCGCCCACCAAGTTCTCTTGGGGTCTGGTAGGTGTCGGCCTCGGCTTCATGTTGCTGGTCATTCCGGCCCGGGCAGCTGCGGAGCCGGGCACGCTTGTCAGCCCGCTGTGGCTTACCAGTGTGTATTTCGTGCACACCATCTCCGAACTCATGCTCAGCCCCGTGGGGCTCAGTTCCATGACCACGCTGGCGCCGCGGCGTATCGTCGGCGCCATGATGGGCGTGTGGTTCCTGGGCGCCTCGGTGGGCAACTTCCTGGCCGGCGCCATGGCAGGCATGTACGAATCCATGCCGCTCGACACGCTGTTCTGGCGCGTCAGCTTGCTGCCTATCGCCGCAGGCTTGGTCATGCTGGTGTTCTCGAAGAAGTTCACCGCCATGATGGGCGAGACGAAGGCCTGACTTTGTCGCAGTGCTGTAGGGCGCCGTCATGCAACGGACTGGGGTAACCATTGGAGCTTCACGATGAGTGATGCGTCGAACGCCTTCGACTACCTCATTGTCGGCGGCGGTTCGGCCGGCTGTGTGCTGGCGGCGCGCCTGAGCGAAGACCCCACCGTGCGCGTGGCCTTGCTCGAGGCCGGCCCCGTCGACAGCAGCGTGCTTATTCATTGTCCGGCGGGGCTTGCCGGGCTGGCGTTGACCGGCTCCGACAACTGGTGTTACGACACGGTGCCGCAGGTGGGCTTGTTAGGCCGCCGCGGTTACCAGCCACGCGGCAAGGTGCTCGGCGGTTCCAGTTCGCTGAACGCCATGGTCTACATTCGTGGCGCGGCGGCGGACTACGACGCTTGGGCCGCCGCGGGCAACCCGGGCTGGTCCTACGCCGATGTACTTCCGTACTTCAAACGTGCCGAGCACAATGAGCGTGGCGCCGACGAATGGCATGGCACGGGCGGCCCGCTGAACGTGATGGATTTGCGCAGCTCTGCCGGGCTACGCAACGCATTCGTGGAAGCGGGCATGCAAGCGGGTTGGCCACTGAACGGCGATTTCAACGGCGCCGCACAGCTTGGGGTGGGGCACTACCAAGCCACGCATCGCAATGGCGAGCGTTGCAGCGCCGCCAAGGGCTATCTCACGCCAGTACTCGGGCGGGCGAACCTCACCGTGGTAACCGCCGCACACACCACCCGTGTAATTACCGAGCGCAGCGACGCAGGCTTGCGCGCTACGGGCGTGGAGTTCGTGGTTGGTGCGCAGCGCGGTGCTCCGCAACGTTTCACCGTGCGCCCCGGCGGTGAAGTGGTGCTGGCGGCGGGGGCCTTTGGTTCGCCGCAATTGTTGCTGCTCTCCGGCATTGGCGCGGGCGCGCAATTAAAGGCGCAGGGTTTGCCGGTGGTCCACGACCTGCCAGGTGTCGGCGCCAACCTGCATGACCACCCGGATACGGTGCTGGTGGTCGATGCCCCTGCGGCCAAGGAAGCGGTAGGTATTCTGCCAACGCAGTTGCCGCGCTATGTGCGCGCCGCGCTGCAATGGCGAAATGAACGCCAAGGGCTGTTGACCAGCAACCTGGCAGAGGCGGGCGGGTTCATCCAGACGGATGCCACGGAAGCGCTGCCCGACCTGCAACTGCATTTCATCATCGCCAAGCTGAAAGACCACGGCCGCCAGATGCTGTGGGGCAACGGTTATTCCTGCCACGTGTGTCTGCTGCGCCCCCAAAGCCGCGGCAGCGTGCGCTTGGCCAGCCGCGATCCGTTCGCCGCGCCGCTCATCGACCCGGCATTCCTCACGCACCCCGACGACGTCGCGCGTCTCGTTAAGGGCGTACGTTTGGCGCGGGACATTCTCCGCCAGCCCGCGCTAGCCGCCTTCGGGGGCCAGGAAGCGGCGGCATCGCGGACGGCTACCAGCGATGCCGACATCGAACATTTCATCCGCAGCACTTCCGACACCGTTTACCACCCGGTGGGCAGTTGCCGCATGGGCCCCGATGCCGGGGCCGTGGTGGACGCGCAGTTGCGGGTTCACGGCGTTGCCGGCCTGCGGGTCGCGGACGCCTCCATCATGCCGTCCATCAATGGCGGCAACACCAACGCCCCGACCATCATGATTGGCGAGAAAGCGGCTGACCTGCTGCGCGGCGCGCGTCGGCAGGGGTAGAATGTTGGCGGTTGCCCCGGTAGCTCAGTTGGATAGAGCGCGCCCCTCCTAAGGGCGAGGTCACAGGTTCGACTCCTGTTCGGGGCGCCATTTCCGTACGCCGCTTCGGTTCAAGGTGGGTTGGGCGCTCTTTTGTGCGCTACGTCACATAGCGGGTCGTCGGGCGAGTTTACAAGGTGCCTCCGGCTGTCCGATAAGGCTTCCGACACACCGAGAAAACCCCTAGTAATCCCGGTATTTGCGTGGCGGCTCCCGCTCTGGCACGGGAACTGCATTCCCTGAAAGCATGATCAAGATACGCAAACGCATGCCGAAAGGGACTCCCGGCGACGCACTGCCCAAGGGCGTACTTGGTCGTCGGGAAGTGGTTTACCAGCTCACGGGGCAGCAGCGTTACGCACCTGGGGTGTATCACGACCGCCGTGGTTCAAATGACCGCCGCCGGCCTGTTTGGCGGCAAGTGGTGGCTGGTAACGTGCGTTGTCTGAAGCGCAGCCGTGGTCGTCGCCGCGACGATCGCCTTCAATTTAAGGCCTCTGGACCCTCGTTCTGGATGGCGGTCGGCTTGGCCTTGGCAGTGGCACTCGGGTTGCGAGTTTTGAGCGGCTAGCGTTAGTCGGCTTAAATTGTTCAACAGTTGAACTGTCGAATAGTTAATCAATCTAAAACTGAGATTGATTCGCATTTTGTTGGGGGAGTTCGCTCCGCTATACTGGTGCCCGCAGTCGGAATGGCCCGCCCAACGGCCAGACTCGCCCCCCAAGATGAACGACGCCACCCGCGCTCTGCTCGAAACCTCCCCCCTTTACGGCGCCAACGCCTCCTACGTCGAAGAACTCTACGAGCGCTGGCTCGTCGATGCCTCGTCCGTCGGCAGCGAATGGCGCGACTGGTTCAGCGCTCTGGTTCGACAGAGCGGCACGGACCCCCGCAACGAAACCCCACACGGCCCTATCGTTCAAGATCTTGAACGCCGTGCGCGAGCGCCGCGCGTAGCGGTGGCGGATAACGCCCGCGACACCAAGGCTGTGGAGAAGCAGGGCGCCGTTTCGCGAATAATCCAGGTCTACGCTAACCGTGGGCACCTGGTGGCGGACATCGATCCGCTCAAGATGATGAAGCGAGAGACGCCGCGAGTGCTGGATCTTGCTTATTTCGGCTTAGGTGATGCGGACCTAGAAGAAACCTTCTTCACCGGTAGCCGCACGCCCGCCGTGCCGGCGCGAATGAAGTTGCGCGACATCGTCAGCAAGCTCAAGCAAGCCTATTGCGGCCGCATCGGTGCCGAGTTTGCGCACGTATCTTCCAGCGAA
>CALQLF020000121.1 GCA_943331345.2 Candidatus Planktophila lacus
ACGTACTCGACGACCACTGCGGCTCAGGTCGTGTCGATTGTTAACAATCTGCAACTTTTCTCGCTCAACGAAATGAATGGCACTTGCGCTGGTGCGGTGAGTTGCGCCGCTTCGGCCGCCACTGCCACCAATTACTGGGCCGAGTCTGACTGGTTCACGACGATTGCCTGGAATGCCGCTGGTTCCGTGGGCGGCGCAGCGCTTGACTTGTACAAGTGGGTGACCGCCGCCAACACCACTTCCGCCACCAGTTTTGGCACGGCCAGCCTCGCCAGCAATGGCGTGCTCACTTTCGGAATCAGTCCACCCACCCTGCCTGCCTTTCCAGTTCTCGTCTCCGCTAACGCCACCATTCCCGGCCTCGAACCCGCTGTCGGTCAGCGCAAGGTGCGGCTAGTGCCTCTTGCCAACGGCCGCGTAGTCGCGGCGTATGCGCGCGGTTTGCCGGTGGGATGCGCAACGTTTGGCCCGTGTACCGAACAAAGTACCGTCTGGCACATGGTGCTCGACCAGCAGGGCGTGGCGGTGGCGCCGCAGCGCACGGGGGTGGCGCTAGATGTCATTACGGGCCTAAGCGCGGACAGCGTTTACCCGGGCACGGGCGGCATGTTCGGTGACGGCACTTCCGCGGTCTTCGCCATGGCGCATTCCAGCAACAATACCGGCGGCGGCAACTTCGTGCGGATCGACAGCGCCGGTACCGTGCTTTCGCAATTGGGTGGTACAGGCGCCTACGATGGCAAGGCCTGCCTCTTGGGGCAGGACCTCGCCGTTCTTACGCGAACCACGAACCCGTCTACCTCCACGATGCAATGGTGGACTAGCGCCAATACGCTGGCCGGGTCAACGGTACTGCAAGGGACGGGCCACAGTCTGCATGGGCTGGCTTGCGGCAATAGCGCGGCGCTGGGGTCGAACTTCGCTGCCGTAGTGCGCGCTATTCCGTCCACTGCGGTATCCGTCGGGATGTATACGGCCACTGGCGCTTCGTGGACGGCGGTGGGCCTAGAGCGTTCTCTCGCCACCTCGGCGGCGAATGTTTCTCCGCAGTGGGGTGGTGGCGTCGCTACCGGCGACGACCGGGGTGTAGTGCTTTACCGCGACACGGCCAGCGATGGCCGTACGAACATGTTCTACGCTCGGTTCCGGGTGACGGCTGCCGGTATCACTTTGGTGGACAGTGTAGCGAAGCCGGTTTTCTCATCCGCGACTTATCAGGGCGTAGACGGCGCAGTGACCTACGGCGGCAACGGCGTATTTTATCTCGCGGTCTACCATGGTGGTGCGCCTGCTGCTGGACAATTGCCGAATACCCTGCAGGCGGTGCGGCTGTTCAGTCTTGCTTTCGATACCGATGCGCTTCAACTCGTAAACGCGCCTTACCAGGACTCTAACTTCACACAAGCCACCCAGACAGAAGGCTATAGCGTAGTTAAGTCTTGCGATGGCAACGTTTATGTCGGAGGGAGCGTCGATGGCGGAGGAGGACGCGGCGTCCTGAAAATATTCAAGGTGAACGTACAGCCAGCGGCCTGTTCCTCGCCGCCGGTAGTCACGAAGACCGTTACCGGCACTCCAGGCGCAAATGGCTGGTACATCGGCGATGTTTCGGTTTCCTGGGTTGTCGATGCTCGCGGCAGCACCATTACCAGCAAGACCGGTTGCACTAATGCCACCGTGGCGGCCGATACTGCAGGTACCATTTTCAGTTGCTCGGTCACCACGGCGGGTGGAACAGTCACCGATTCCGTCACCGTGAAGCGCGACACTACGGCGCCGGTGGCTTCGGCTACGCCTTCGCCGCTACGCAATGCGGCCGGCTGGAACAATACGCCGGTATCCGTCGCCTTCTCGGGAACGGATGCCACCTCGGGTATTGCGTCCTGCTCCACGGGAACTAGTTTGACGCTGGAAGGCGCGAACCAGAACTCCTCCACTGGCACCTGCACGGACCTGGCGGGCAACATCAGCACGCCGATAGCTGTCACCGGCGTGAATATCGACCTCACGAAGCCGGTGGTGTCCGCCACGCCTTCGCGACAGCCGAACGGGGCGGGTTGGCACAATGGTGCGGTCACAGTTGCGTATACCGCTGTGGACAGTCTTTCCGGAATTGCGTTGGACGGCTGTGACGCGCCGACGCTGCTCGCCAACGATGGAGCGGCTCAGTCGGCTGCGGGTGCGTGTCGAGACCGAGCCGGTAACGCTGCTTCGTCCAGCTTGTCCGGTATCAATATTGACCAGACCAAGCCGGTCGCTACGGCAGTGCCCAGTGTTCCCGCCAATGCCGCGAACTGGTTCAACGCGGCGGTTACCGTCGCGTTCAACGGAACCGATGCGCTCACGGGTTCGGGGATCGCTTCCTGCACCGCGCCCGTGGCTGTCACTACCGATGTTACTGGTCTGTCGGCGGCGGGTAGCTGTACTGACGTGGCCGGCAACATCAGTTCTACGGCGGCTCTCGTGGTGAATTTGGACCGCGTCGCGCCGACCGTGACGATTGCCTCTCCCGCGCAGGGAGCAACCTATTCGCAGGGCGCGGTGCTGCTTTCGGAATTCACCTGTGCCGATGACCGTTCCGGCGTGTTCAGTTGCGTGGGAAGCGTGCCCAAGGGACAGGCGGTGTCGACGGCTACCACCGGCGTGCAGGGCTTTGCAGCTGCGGTAACGGATGCCGCTGGTAACTCCGCTATTCGCACCAACACTTACACGCTTAGTGTCCCGGTGCCGGCCTTTACACTTACGCCCGCCACGCTGGCGTTTGGGAGTCAGGCGCTCAACGTCGCGAGTGCTGCCCTTCCAGTTACGCTCGTCAGTAACGGAGGAGCAGCGCTGCCCATAACCTCCGTTGCGCTTGCTGGCACCAATGCTAACCAGTTCACGCTAGGCAACTCCTGTGGCAGTTCCGTGGCCTCGGGAACTTCTTGTGTCATCTCCATCGCGTTCCGGCCGACTACGGCTGGGGCTAAGACAGCGTCGTTGAGCGTGGTGACTACCGGCGGTGGGACCAAGACGGTGGCACTGACTGGTACAGGTGCCACGACGGCGTTCACCCTCGCGCCGACCTCGTTGGCGTTCGGGAACCAGCCCATCTCCGCTGTGAGTGCGGCGAGGGCGGTTACAGTTACCAACTCCGGAACGGTGGCGCTACCGATGAGCACGTTGTCCTTCACGGGAACGGGCGCCAATCAGTTCACGCAAACCAATAACTGCGGCACGCAAGTGGCGGTGGGCGGTACTTGCACTATCAGCGTCGCATTCGCTCCAACTACCACCGGTGCCAAGACCGCGAGTTTGAGTGTGTCGGTGTTGGGCGGTGCGGCTGCGCGAACTGTTGCGTTGACCGGTACCGGAACTGCGGCGGTGTTGGTGCTGAATCCGGGATCAGTTGCCTTCACCGCCCAAACGGTAGGTACAGTCAGCACGGCGAAGGCCGTCACGTTGAGTAACAGTGGCGGTACGGCCATGTCGTTGTCGCGAATTGCGCTCGCTGGTACGGCAGCCACCGAATATCGTCAGACGAACAACTGTGGCACGCAGTTGGTAGCGGGCGGTAGTTGCACCATTAGCCTTTCGTTCGCCCCGGCGACTAAGGGCGCCAAGTCAGCCACTGTCATGGTGACCACCGCCAGCGGCACTTCGTCCAGCCTCACGGTGTCGGGTACGGCGAACTGAGGCCCGCGGACGTTAAGCCGGGCGCATCCCACCGCGATGGATGCGCCCCGCGCGCCCGCGGAGTAGGCTTGAGGGCATCTGCCGGGGAGTCCGCCATGTCCGCTTTGCCTGAAACCAGTCGTTTCCGTTCCTGCCCGCTCTGCGAGGCCATTTGCGGGCTGGAACTTCGCTACGCCGGCAGCGAACTCAAGGCTATTCGCGGCGACGCCGCAGACCCGTTCAGCCGTGGTCATATTTGCCCCAAGGGCAATGCCATTCTGGACTTGGAAAACGACCCGGACCGCTTGCGCCGCCCCTTGCGCCGGCGCGGAAATAACTGGGAAGAGATTTCCTGGGAGACGGCCTTTGCAGAGGCGGGCGCGGGGCTAGCCGCGGTGCAGCGTGCACATGGCGCCGATGCGCTCGCGTCCTACCTCGGCAACCCGAACGTGCATCATTTCGGGCACTTCGCGTATCTGCCTTCGCTGCTGCGCCAGTTCAAGACGCGCAATGTGTTTTCGGCCTCTTCAGTGGACCAGTGGCCGCACCAGCTGGTGGCTTGGGCCATGTATGGCCATCAGTTCCTCATTCCCATTGCGGACATCGACAACACCGGCTACTTGCTGATGCTCGGCGCCAACCCCGTGGCTTCGAACGGGAGCCTGATGACTGCACCGGGCTTCGAGAAGCGCCTGAAAGCCTTGGTAGCGCGCGGCAAGCTGGTAGTGGTGGACCCGCGCCGCACGGAAACGGCGGCCATCGCGAGTGAGCATTTGGCCATTCTGCCGGGCACGGACCTGTGGTTCCTGCGCGCGCTGCTGGGTGAACTGCAGCGGCTGGGGCCGGCACGTTTGGCGGCTTATGAAGGCCGCCTGAATGGTTTCGACGAGGCGGTGAAGCAACTCGGTGCGGTAAGTATTGAGCACGCCGCTGCGCGCACCGGCCTGATGGCCGACGACATTCGCCGCATCGCGCAGGAACTATATGCCGCGCCGAAGGCGGCGGTGTATGGCCGCATGGGGCTTTCCACGCAAGAGCACGGCACGCTTTGCCAATGGCTGGTGCAAGTGTTGCTGGTGTATCTGGGGCAACTAGATGCCGTCGGCGGCGCGCTGCCGAACGACCCGGCGATGCCCGTCACTGGCCCGGGCACTTCGGCGGGCTACCGCGGCAAGACGAATAGCCGCGTGCGCGGCCTGACTGGCTTTTCTGGCGAAATTCCCGTGGCCGCCATGGCGGAAGAGATGACGACGCCGGGTGAAGGCCAGGTGCGCGGCTTGCTCAGTTGTGCCGGAAACCCGGTGCTGACCACGCCCGATGGCCGCGCAGTGGATGCGGCGTTGGCTGGGCTGGAATGCTATGTGGCCATCGACATCTACCTGAACGAAAGCACGCGCCACGCCCACTACATCTTGCCGCCGGCGCCCTTCCTGACCCAGTACCACTACGACATGGTGTTCAACGGCTTTGCCGTGCGTCGCGTGGCGAAGCTGAGCGTGCCCATGCGCGAACGTGCTGCAGACGAGCGTGGCGACTGGGAAATCTTCAACGGGCTCGGTGCCGCTTTCGCAGCCGCCGTGGGCAAGCCACGGCAGCCTTTGCCGCCGCCGAAGCTGATGATTGGCATGGCGCTGGCGCGCGGGCCAGACAAGCTGACCGTGGAGGCGCTCGAAGCCGCACCGCATGGCTTGGATTTGGGCCCGTTGGCGCCTTCACTGTTGCGCCGGCTGGAAACCACTAGCGGCGCTATTGAATGCGCCCCCGCGTTCCTGATGGAGGAACTGGCGCAGGTGGATGGCGGGGCGATGGCCACTGCCTCGACTAGCGATTCGGGAAGCGCTTCGGCCGACCTCCTGCTGATCGGCCGCCGCCACGTGCGCAGCAATAATTCGTGGATGCACAACGCACCGCGGTTGGTGAAGGGCAAGCCGCGGCATGCGCTGCAGATGCATCCCGAAGACCTCGCGGCACGCGGTTTGCAGGACGGCGCCGTGGTGCGGGTAGTGTCGCGCGTAGGGGCCATTGAAGTGGCCGTGGAAGGCACCGACGACATGCGTCGTGGCGTGGTGTGTTTGCCGCATGGCTTCGGCCACGGGCTGGCGGACACGCGGTTGGCGCGGGCGAACGCTGTGGTGGGCCCCAGCTACAACGACCTCACCGACGCACAGTTTCTGGATGGCCCCAGCGGAAACGCGGCGCTGAACGGTTTGCCCGTGAGGGTGGAGGCTGTCGGGTCCGCTGCGTGATGTTCCGTTATCTGCGCGGCCTGTCGTCCATCGACCGCCATCAGCGGTCGGACCTCGCCTTGGCGCGCTACCTCACTTTTGTGGCCGGTGCTACCAATGCAGGTGGCTTCCTGGCCACGAAAATCTATACCTCGCATATGTCGGGGTTGGTCGCCACGATGGCGGACTTCCTCGTGCTGGCGAAGTACGACGTGGTGCTCACGGCTTTGGGCGCCATTGTCTCGTTTGTCTTGGGCGCGGCTACCACGGCCTTGATGGTGAATTGGGCGCGGCGTAGTCATTTGGAGAGCCGCTACGCGCTACCCCTATTGCTGGAAGCCTTGTTGTTGCTCCTCTTCGCTTTGGTCGGCCGAAGGCTTGCGGCCACCAGCTTCGAATTCGTTTCCAGTACGGTGGTACTGCTGGGGTATTTGATGGGGCTGCAAAATGCCCTCATCACCAAGATTTCCAGTGCGCGAATTCGCACCACGCATGTCACGGGAATGGTGACGGACATTGGTATAGAACTCGGGCGGTTGCTTTACTGGAACCGTGATGGCGACGGCGCGGCTGGCGAGCGCGTGGTGGCGGACTTGCAGAATCTGCAGATGTTGCTGGGCCTGGTCGGTTTGTTTTTTGCCGGTGGCTTGGTCGGGGCAGCAGGCTTCAGTCGTTTCGGGTTCCTGTTTTCCATCCCGCTGGCGCTGCTGGTCGCCTTCGTAGCTGTCATGCCGGCCTGGGACGATGTGTCTAACTGGTATCGGCTCCGGAAAACCTGACGACGCTTGAGCCCGGCGGAACCGTGAACACTGGAGTGGCCCATGACGATGCTTGATCTTCCCGACGCTGCGGCCGTTCATGCGGCGGCCATTCGTATTGCCGGGCACGTAGTGAATACACCGCTCTTGCGCAACGATTTTATCGACGCCCAGTGCGGTGCACGCGTGGTGTTCAAGTGCGAAAACCTGCAGGCCATCGGCGCTTTCAAGGCGCGTGGCGCTGCGAATGCCGTGTTGTCGCTATCGCCTGAAGCCGCGGCGCGCGGCGTGGTAACCCATTCTTCAGGTAACCATGCAGCGGCCTTGGCGCGTGCGGCGCAGCGCGCCGGTATACCCGCCACTATTGTCATGCCCACCAATGCGCCAGCCACGAAGCGTGCGCTGGTGCTGCGAGAAGGCGGGAAAGTGGTGGACTGCGAACCGACCTTGGCGGCGCGTGAAGCGGGCGCGGCAGCGGTGGTGGCTGCTACCGGCGCCACACTGGTACACCCTTACGACGATGCCGCCGTCATAGCGGGGCAGGGCACGGCCGTGCTGGAAGCCTATGCAGCCGGCGTGAAGCCTGCGCTGTTGCTCGTGCCGGTTGGGGGTGGTGGCTTGCTCACGGGTTCAGGGCTGGCCACGCGCAGTGCTTCTCCGGGAACGCGGGTTATCGGCGTGGAGCCTGCTGGTGCCGATGATGCGGCGCGTTC
>CALQLF020000122.1 GCA_943331345.2 Candidatus Planktophila lacus
GACCCGAATGCCACTACCGAAGACCGGGCGTATGCGCTCATCGGCATTGTCCCTTTCGGGAAAATCGCCGGTCTGCTCGCCCACTCCAAGGTCGTGCTTGCCGCCATCAAAGTCGCTGAAAAGGGCGGCGGGAAGGCGGCGGGGGGTGGTGCGGATGTCGCGAAGGAGATTGGAATTCTCCGAGACGCAGCGCGTGGCAAGGGAAACTTTGGTCTAGGATCAGCAACGCCTGAAGAAGTGCAAAGGCTCGGACGGGCTTGGGTCGGGAATGGGTATAAAGTCGGAAGTGATGGCAAAACCTTGATTAGCGCTGACGGTTTGAGACAGTTCAGGCCTTCAGCGTTGAAGCCTAGTCTTGGAATTGAACAGGCAAATTTCGAACAAAGGTTGATACCGCAAGGGCAGTGGCAAGGTAATGGTCACTTGGACGTGATTTCCCAATGAAAATTGTTCAAGCAACGCTTAGACGCCTTCATAGCCCGGACGTCGATAATCTAGAGACATATGTTCCTCTTGTTCCCGAATGCTTTGGAATATTGGTACAGGCAATGTTCGGGCCGGAAGGTGCTGAAGGCGAGGAGTCTTTCGATATTCTCGTGTGTACGCCCGCGTGGCTTGCAGAAAGAGTGCAGTCCGTCGGATTCTTAAGTGGCCGTAATCAACTAGTCGTCAGTTCGTTCAATTTTTCTCAACTTCGCGATTTTATAGTTGAATATGGGAAATCCGCCACAGGAGAGACGTGGCGAGATGTTGCTAAAAAGCTCGCGCGCCTTGGAGAATGGGAGTTCGAGGATTATGTGCCGTAGAATTTTGGTGTCGGCATCCGGCGTTAAAGATTCGGCGATTACTCCCGGACGACCCGACGTCCCCCGTCTTCAGTAGCGGTTGGAATTGGAGCTTGACGAATTGTCGCGAGCCAACTCGCTCCCACACGGAACCACTTCGAGGACACGCGCGCTCCTGCCGCGCGGGCGTTCACCTAAGCCGGCGCACGCACCAGCACGATGGCGCCGAAGCTTTCGTGGTCGAAGTAGTGGCGTTCGTTGAACTTCACGCGGCGCTTTTCGGAGAGCACCAGCTGCAGCCCGTCTTTGGGCACCCACAGCGCGTCGAGCCCCACGGTCAGGTAGGTGCCGCGCGTAAACACGAGGCTGCCGCTCACCTGCCCCGCTCCGGGCGCATTAGCCAACACGTCGCTTAGAGCGATGGTGCCAGTGCCGTTCGAAGGCACAGGCATCACCCAGCCACCCAGCGCTATCAGGCCGTAGTCCGCGCGCTTGCGCAGCACCGCAGCAGAGCCTGCCAGCTGCAACGAGCCTTGCGGCAACGTCGTCAGTTGTTCGCGCACCAGCGTGGGCGTGGGCACGGACACATTGCGTTCGTCCACCGGCGGTGGCGGCAAAGTGCCTTGGCGGAACAGCAGCAGTTCCATGACAAGGCCGCCGGCAGCGGCAGGCGCCGTAGCGGCGTTCTGCGCTTGCGCAGCGCTCGTAGCCAGCAGGCCGGCACCAGCGAGCCCGCCCAGCGCGAGCGTCTGCTGCAGGAACTGGCGGCGGTCTTTCATGCCTTGGCTCACAGCGCCACCACGCGGTTGCCGCCATGGGCCTTGGCCTCGTTCAAAGCGTCCATCAGGCGCGCATGAAAATCGCTCCAGCGGTCCCCGCGCGTCGGCGTGTGCGTTAGTACTGCTGCGGAAACCGTGAGGTAGCGGCCCGAAGGCGACTTGGGATGATGGATGGCCAGGTCCGCCACGCGCTGGATCAACACTTGGGTGTGCTTTTCAGCGGCGTCCGCCGGCATGCCCGAAGCCATCGCGGGGAAGTGTCCGCCTTCGGTGCGCGCCAACAAGTCGCTGGGGCGCCGCAGCCCGCCATGCAGCGCGAACGCTACCTTGCGTAGCGCTGCATCGCCAGCCGTCTTGCCGAAGGCCGCCACATAAGACTCCAAGCCGTCCACCTCGAAGGCGAACATGGTGACTACGCGGGCTTCGCGTTGTGCCAGCGCCCAGTCGCGGTCGGTAATCTCATGGAACCAAGCGCCAGACATCAGACCAGTCAAACGGTCTACGCGCGCCCAAGCAGCGGGCGTCGTCAGATACGCCGCAGACTGCACATTGCGCACGCCCGGCTCCGCCACCAGCGCGAAGCCGCGCACCCACCAGTAGTGCTGGTCGTTCAAGCGGCTGGGCAGGCTCTGCCAGAGCCATTCGCCGGGGGCCAGCACGAACACGGGTTCAACAGGAGCCGCTTCGTCCGTTTGTTCCTTCAAGGCGACGCGCGCGCCGAAGAGGCTGTCGCGGCTGCAGTCCAGCCGCCCGGCGGCCGCTTCATTGGCCCACACAATGCGGTGCCCCGCATGCTGGTGACCAGAAGCCACCACGACCAAGGGCTCCTGCAGTCCTTGCGCCAGGTCGGCGAAGCCAGCATCGTCCAGCCAAGTGCTCATGCATCCCCCTGCAGCTTCAACGGCGGTAGCTGCAGGCAACGCCCCGCAGCCTCGGCACATTCTTGCCAACGCGCGCTGGCGCGCAGCGTGGCCAGGTCCGGCGCGCCGGCCGGCCCGTGCAGCCGCGCCAGGCGCAGCTGGCTGGCCGGACGGGCTTCGGGCCGGAAGCGCTCCAGCGCCTGGTGCACGGCGCGGCGGTCGTTGCAGATGGGCAGCACATCGCAGCCCGCGGCCCAAGCCAGTTCCGCACGCGCCACCACATCGCCGAAGTGCGCCGCGCCCGCCATGGAAAGGTCGTCCGCGAAAACGCAGCCGCTGAAGCCGAGTTCGCGACGCAGGTAGCCGTCTATCCAGCGCGCAGACAAGCTCGCCGGCAGCGTGTCGACTTGGTCGAACACCACGTGGGCCGCCATGATGGAAGGCAGCCCGTTGTCGATGAGACGACGATACGGGAAGAGGTCCTGGTCCAAGTCCGCCAGCTTGCGGTGGTCTACTGGCAACGCGATGTGCGAATCCGCCACCACGTAGCCGTGCCCGGGGAAGTGCTTGGCAGTAGCCGCCATGCCAGCTTCTTTCAAGCCGCCCATGAGCGAGATGGCGAGCTCCGCCACGGCCTCGGGCGAACGGTGAAACGCACGGTCGCCGATGATTTCGCTGGCGCCGAAGTCGAGATCCACTACCGGCGTGAACGCCAGGTCGATGCCAACGGCTCGCAGTTCCGAACCCAGCAGCCAGCCCACCTGCCGCGCCAAGTGGCGGCCCGCCTGCCGGTCGCGGTCCCAGGTATGGCCGATGATCCGCATGTTCGGAATGCGCGAGAACCCTTCGCGGAAGCGCTGCACGCGCCCGCCTTCGTGGTCGACGGCCACCAGCAACGGCGGACGGCGCACGGCACGGATGTCGCGCACCAACGCCGCCACTTGCTCGGGGCTTTCGTAGTTGCGCGTGAACAGGATGACGGACCCGACCAGCGGATGTTCGAGTACTTCGCGGTCTTCCGGGGTGAGCCGCGCACCGGCCACATCGACCATCAGGGGTCCAAGCGTCATCCGGGGTTCCTTTCTTCAGCCGTCCACTCGCGGTAAGGATACGCGGCAAGGCGGAAATTGTAGTAGCGGGTGTGGGCGGTCACTTCCTGGCCCAGCCAGTCCGGCTGCGGAAAGGCTTCTTCGGGGTGGTCCAGCTCTACCTCGGCGACGACGAGCCCGGCGTTGTCACCCAGGAATTCGTCGATCTCGAAGGTGTGCTCGCCCACCACCACGTAATGGCGGCGCTTCTCCAGCAAGGGGCCTTCGCACAAGGCCAGCAAGGCCGCGGCATCGTCTGCCGGCACGCGATATTCGAATTCCTGGCGCACCAGCCCGGGCGTCATGCTCTTCACGGACATCCACGCCTCGGTGAGGTCCCCGCCCGGGTGTTCAGAGAGCCGCACGCGCACCGATGCCTTGGCCGTGTTGGCGAGGTACCCCTGCCGGAAACACGCCGTCGACTGCACAGCGGCGCGCCAGCCTTCGCCGTTCAGCAGGAACTTGCGTTCAATTTCGGTGCCCATGGGTTCATCCCCGCCGGCCAGGCGCCGGCTCGAAGACCGCGATGCTCTCGACATGTCCAGTGTGCGGGAACATATCCATGATTCCTGCGGCACGGTTCACATACCCGAGTTCGTGCACCAGGATGCCGGCGTCGCGCGCCAGGCTCCCCGGATGGCAGGAAACGTAGACGATACGCGAGGGCTTCGCCGCCACCACCATGGGCAAAATCTCGCGGGCACCAGCGCGAGCCGGGTCCAGCAGCACCTTGTCCCAATGGCGCTTCGCCCAAGCGAAGTCGTTCACCGGCTCGAACAAGTTCGCCACGCTGAAGGTCACGTTCGTCAGCCCATTCGCTTCGGCATTCGCCCGCGCGCGGGCTACGAGGCCCACGTCGCCTTCGACGCCATGCACTTCGCGGGCGTGCCGCGCCAGCGGCAAGGTGAAGTTCCCGAGGCCACAGAACAGGTCCAGCACGGACTCGCCCGGCTGCACCTCGAGCTGCTGCAAGGCATGCGCCACCATGGCGCGGTTCAGTGGCCCGTTCACTTGAATGAAATCCAGCGGCTGGAAAGCCAGCTGCACGTTTTCGGCAGGCAGCGAATAGTGCAGTTGCCGCGCCGCGGCGGGGTCCAGCGGGGCGATGCTGTCCGGGCCTTCCGGCTGCAGCCACCAGTCCATGCCTTCGGCTTCGCCAAAAGCACGCAGCTTCGCCAGGTCGTCTTCCACCAGCGGCACCAGGTGTCGCAGCACCAGCACCGGGCGGCCTTCGCCCACGGAAATTTCCACCTGCGGCAAGCGTTCGCGCGCTGCGAGCGTGGTGAACAGTTCCGACAACTTGCCGGGCAAGTCCGCCACGGGCGCCGCGAGCACTTCGCAACGAGTGACGTCCGTGATGAGCGAGCCTTCCTTTTCGCGGAAGCCCACCACCACCTTGCCCTTCTTCTCCCCATAACGCGCGCCCACGCGCGCCCGACGACGATAGCCGGTGGTGTCAGCAGTCAGCGGCGGCAACACGGCTTCCGGCGTCACGTGCCCGATGCGCGCGAGTTCTTCCAGCAACTGCTGCTGCTTGGCGGCTACCTGCGCGCCGCTTTCCATGTGCTGCAAGGCGCAGCCGCCACACAGCCCATAGTGCTGGCACGGCGGTTCCACGCGCTCCGGCGCGGCACGCAGCACCTCCACCAAGCGCGCTTCGTCCGCGCTGCGCTGCTTGCGCAAACGCTGCAGAGTAATCTGCTCGCCAGGCAATGCGCCCGCCACGAAGATGGCTTTGCCGTCAATCTTGGCTACACCACGCCCATCGTGCGCGAGTGAAACCACTTCAGCCGTTTCCACAGGCGCCGGCGCACGGTTGCCGCCGCGTCCACGACCGCGACTCATCGCGCGCCAGTTCCCGAGCGTGCCTCGACCATCAGCCGGCGCATCTCGCGCACGGCAGCGGGCAAGCCGTCGAACACCGCACGCGCAATGATCGCGTGGCCGATGTTCAGCTCAATGATTTCCGGGATGGCGGCCACCGGCTGCACGTTGTGATAGTGCAAGCCATGGCCCGCGTTCACCACCAGCCCCAGCTGTGCGGCGTAGCGCGCGCCGGCTTGCAGGCGGGCGAACTCGCGTGCCTGCGCGGGGCCTTTCGCTTCAGCGTAAGCACCGGTATGCAGCTCAATGACCGGCGCACCCACGCGTACGGCCGCGTCGATTTGCGCTTCTTCGGCATCAATGAACAGCGACACGCGTATACCGTGGCCCTGCAGCGTGGCGATGCAGTCGCGAAGCAGCGCTTCCTGCCCTGCCACATCCAGCCCGCCTTCGGTGGTCACTTCGGTGCGCTTCTCGGGCACAAGGCAAACATCCGCCGGCTTGATGCGGCAAGCAATGGCCGTCATCTCGGCCGTGGCCGCCATCTCGAGGTTCATGCGCGTCTGCAGGGCCAGCGCCATGCGCTCCACGTCGTGGTCCTGAATATGGCGGCGGTCTTCGCGCAGATGCAGCGTGATGCTGTCCGCGCCGGCCTGCTCGGCCTGCAGCGCGGCATGGAGCGGGTCCGGGTAAGGGGAACGACGCGCCTGACGCAGCGTGGCCACGTGGTCGATGTTGACGCCGAGCAGAATGCCGGCACCCCCGAGTAAAACAGACATGGGAAAACCCTGAAGCGAAAAGCGAACTGCCAGTTTACCCCGGCGGGGTGTCGCCGTCCGCAGCGTGGACTGGGGTATCGATACCCGCCCCCTTGCCCACCGCCGGTCCTTTGGCTGCGCTAGCGCTACCAGCGGACTGAACACCGCCCGCCGCCATGAGCGTGGCCACGCCGCGCGCCACGCGCCGGGTAAGCAAGGGCCGGCCTTCGAGCGCCCCGTCCAGCAGTTCGCGTAGCACCAAGCGCGCGGTGGCCAGCGTTTCCTCATCCGGCAGTTCGCCAGCCACCAACGACAGCAAATGCGCCCCGGGGAAACCAGGCATGGTGCCGCCGACCCGCACGAGGCCTAGCGACGCGCGCAGCCGGTAGGTGCCGGCGGGGTCGACGGGGTCGCCGGTGCCCGCTTCGTTGGCGAAATCCGCGCACAGGCCCAGTTCCTCGAGCAGCGCGTATTCGAACTTGCGCAGTGCCCGGGCCTCGGCCTGCTTGGCCACCGGGTCACTGCCCGCGGCGCCCGCGAGCGCGGCCAACGCAAAGTGGTAAGCGTCGAACAAGCCCGGGTGCGCGTCGTCGCGCGGCAGCAGTTTGATGAGCAGTTCGTTCAGGTAGAAAGCGCTCATGACGCGCGCCGGCGGCATGCGCCAGGGCGGGCCCGCGGCTTCGATAGCGCTTAACTGGCCGCCGTCATTGGTCCCACGCCAAGTGAGCAACACCGCCGTGAACGGCTGCAGCAGCGCCGCAATGCCATTGCTGCGCCGCTTGCCGCTGGTGGAAGGCCCCACGCCCGTGGCGAACAGCGACACGCGGCCGAAGTCCCGCGTGAGGAAATCGACGATGGCGCCGGACTCGCGGTAAGCCCGCGAGTGCAGCACGTACGCCGGGAGGGCTTCAGGCCGAGTCATACCCGAAGCGCCGCAACTGGTTGGCGTTGTCCGCCCAGTTTTCCTTCACCTTCACCCAGAGCTCCAAGTGAATGCGCTTGCCGAGCAGTTCGTTCAGGTCGTA